>JAQXIM010000020.1 GCA_029007785.1 Clostridiales bacterium
CCAACTATATTACGGGAATCGGCTACGATGTGGACGGCAGCCACGGTGAGAATTTTGAGAAATATTGGCCGGCAGACCTCCATCTGATTGGTAAGGATATTATTCGTTTCCATACCATTTACTGGCCGATTTTCTTAATGGCTCTGGATCTGCCTCTGCCGAAACAGGTATTTGGTCATCCCTGGCTGCTTCAGGGTGACGGCAAGATGAGCAAATCCAAAGGAAATGTTATTTATGCCGATGATCTGGCAGAGATGTTTGGTGTGGATGCTGTTCGTTACTTTGTTCTGCATGAGATGCCTTTTGAAAATGACGGAATCATTTCCTGGGATCTGCTGATTGAAAGAATTAATTCGGATCTGGCCAATACACTGGGCAATCTGGTGAACAGAACCATTGCCATGAGCAATAAATATTTCGGCGGTGTGGTTTCTGATAAGGGCGTGGAAGAGCCGGTGGATCAGGAATTGAAGAGTTTTGCACTGGAGACTGTGAAGAAGGTAGACGCCAAGATGGAAGAACTGAGAGTGGCAGATGCCATTACAGAAATCTTCAATCTGTTTAAGCGCTGCAATAAATATATTGATGAAACCATGCCCTGGGCTCTGGCTAAAGATGAAACAAAGCAGGATCGTTTGGCTGTTGTTCTCTACAATCTTGTGGAAGGAATTACCATGGGCGCCAGCCTTTTGGAATCATTTATGCCGGAGACTGCAGAAAAGATTGTAAAACAGCTGAATACCTCTATACGCAGTCTGGATGACATGACCCGGTTTGGTTTGTATCCTTCCGGCAATCGGGTAACGGACAAACCGGAGATCCTGTTTGCCCGTCTGGATGCAGAGAAAGTTCTGGCTGAGATTAACGAGAAATTTGCTCCCAAGGAAGAAGAAACTCAGGAAGAGGAAGGCATTGATCTGGAACCCAAGGAAGAAATTACTTTTGAGGATTTTGGCCGTATGCAGTTCCAGGTAGGTGAAATCATTGCCTGTGAAGCGGTAAAGAAATCCAAGAAACTTCTTTGCTCCCAGGTGAAGATTGGATCTCAGGTAAGACAGATTGTATCCGGTATCAAGGGTCATTACAGCCCCGAAGAGATGGTAGGTAAAAAGGTAATGGTTCTTACCAATTTGAAACCGGCAAAACTGGCAGGAGTTCTGTCCGAAGGAATGATTTTGTGTGCAGAGGATGCGGAAGGAAATCTTGCTCTGATGACTCCGGAGAAAGAAATGCCGTCCGGTGCTGAGATTTGCTGATGACAGCAGTGTCTGCACTGACACTGAAGATTTGTAAAAAGGGGACAAATAATTATGCGAAAAGGTTTCGATAATCAGAAATACATTGAAATGCAGTCACAGCATATTCGTGAAAGAATTGCACGGTTTGACAATAAGCTGTATCTGGAGTTTGGCGGTAAACTGTATGATGATCATCATGCATCCCGGGTTCTTCCGGGATTTGAACCGGACAGCAAGCTGCGTATGCTGATGCAGTTAAAAGACCAGGTTGAAATGGTCATTGTCATCAGTGCGGAAGATATTGAAAAAAATAAGGTGAGAGGGGATCTGGGTATCACTTACGACAACGATCTCCTTCGTCTGAAATCTATTTTTGAGGAAAAAGGATTGTATGTGGGCAGTGTCTGCATCACCCATTTTGCAGGACAGTACAGTGCCCAGATGTTCCAGAGCCGCCTGGAAAAGATGGGAATCCGTGTATATCGTCATTACCTGATTCCTGGATATCCAAACAACATTCCGCTTATTGTAAGCCAGGAAGGCTATGGAAGAAACGAGTTCATTGAGACGGAAAGACCTTTGGTAGTAATCACGGCGCCGGGCCCCGGCAGCGGAAAGATGGCTACCTGCCTTTCACAGTTGTATCATGAGCATAAAAGAGGTATCCGGGCCGGATATGCGAAGTTTGAAACCTTCCCTATCTGGAACCTTCCGCTGAATCATCCGGTAAACCTGGCTTATGAAGCAGCCACCGCAGATCTGAATGATGTAAATATGATTGACCCCTTCCATCTGGAAGCTTACGGTATCTCCACGGTAAATTACAATCGTGATGTGGAGATTTTCCCGGTGCTGAAAGCAATTTTCGAGAGAATTTACGGGGAAAGTATGTACCAGTCTCCCACGGATATGGGTGTAAATATGGCTGGAAACTGTATTGTAGATGATGAAGCCTGTCGGGAAGCCTCCGGCCAGGAAATTATCCGCCGCTATTATCAGTCTTTGTGCAGCATTGCCAAAGGAAAAGCCAGAGAAGAGGAAGCATTTAAGATTGAGCTGCTCATGAATAAGGCTCAGGTTACTGCTCAGGATCGTCCTGTGGTTCCTGCTGCTCTGAAACGGGCAGAAGAAACAGGGCTGCCGGCAGCGGCCATGGAGCTCCCCGATGGTACGGTGATTACCGGCAAGACAAGTTCCCTCCTGGGAGCCTGTGCCGCCCTTTTGATTAATGCTTTGAAGGCTCTGGCTGGAATTGATAAGGAAGTACAGCTGATTACTCCGGAAGTGATTGCTCCAATTCAGAAATTGAAGGTGGAATATCTGGGCAGTAAAAATCCCCGTCTTCACATGGAAGAGGTTTTGATTGCACTCTCTGCCAGCTCCACAACGAATGCTCTGGCAGATGTGGCTCTTCGCCGTCTTCCTGATCTCAGAGGCAGCCAGGTTCATACCACAGGAATGCTCAGTGCCAATGATGAGAAGACGTTCCAGCGTCTGGGAATTCTGCTGACTTCGGACCCGCGGTAGGTAATGGTGATGGATGAAAAAGAGAAATACATGAAAGCAGCCTTGAAGCAGGCAGAAAAGGCCAGAGCTTTGGGAGAAGTTCCCATTGGCTGTGTGATTGTATGTGACGGAAAAATCGTAGGGCGAGGATATAATAAGAGAAATACCAATAAGACGACCCTTGCCCATGCGGAAATGATTGCCATTGATAAGGCCAGCAAAAAACTGGGGGATTGGCGGCTGGAAGGCTGTACGTTATACGTGACCCTGGAGCCCTGTCAGATGTGTGCCGGGGCCATCGTTCAGTCGAGAATCGACAAGGTGGTAATGGGAACGATGAATCCCAAAGCCGGGTGTGCCGGATCTGTTTTGAATATTCTCCAAATGGCAGAATTTAATCACCAGGTGGAAATGGAAACGGGAGTCCTGAAAGAAGAATGTACTCAGGTGCTTCAGCAGTTTTTCCGTGATCTCCGGATTCGCAATAAGCGGGAAAAAGAACAGAAACGTTTGGCGGAAGAAGGAAAGATAATGATTCCTCGTACGGAAAATAAAGATGTCTAAAAAGATACTATGAGTTACCCGACAAATGGGCACATGATATCTTATTCTGATTTAAAACAGAAAGAAAAAGGAAGCCGCCGTAGCCTGGAAGAATCCTTAAGGATTGATCCGGGATGCGGCGGCTCTTTTTTATGAAACAGGAAACTCCGTTCCTATTGCATAAAACCCTCCGGGATAAAGGGATTTGATGTGGATGGTATCAATAGATCGATTAATCTTCCCAGGGACGAATACGATAAGATGCACCGATAGAATCGCAGATTTCCTGACACTGGGCTTCTTCTTCCTTGGTAAGAGTGGTATCCACTGTAGTCATAACCACGTGGGGAACGGCTTTTACGCAGTTTCTGGCGAAACGAATCATGGCATCAAAGGACTGATCGCCGAATTTGCTTCGAACCAGCTCATGATAGCGCTGAGCGTTGGGAGTATTCAGGCTGATCGATATGGTGTCAATGAGGCCCACAAAATCCGGTGTGATATCTCTTCCGTGAATCAGATCTCCCAATCCGTTTGTATTAATGCGAATAGGTTTGCGGAAAGTATCTTTTACGTAACGGGCTACCGGGAGAAGGG
The DNA here is from genome assembly GCA_029007785.1 of Clostridiales bacterium. Taxonomy (GTDB): domain Bacteria; phylum Bacillota; class Clostridia; order Lachnospirales; family Lachnospiraceae; genus UBA3305. Next base: position 3,885 of record JAQXIM010000020.1, read on the forward strand.
TATCCAGAGCCATAGTAGGCTCTCCAAAACCGCAGAAAACCAGTTCTTCGAACTGGCTCATATCCCATTTTGCAAATTCGTCGATGACTTCCTGAGCACTGGGTTCTCTCTCCAGCCAAAGACGATCGGATTCTCCGATCCGATCCATAGTCTGACGCAGACAGAACGTGCAGGCACAGGGACAACGGTTGGTCAGATTCACGTAAAGGTTGTTGTGAACTTTATATAAGATTTCCATTTGGTTTCCTTCTTTCTTATCAGGTTTGTTATTTTTTCCTTTTGCAGGAAAATACATTCAGGCAGCATGAAGAGAAGGTGCTGCCCCAAAAGGATTACTTCAGTTTTGCAAGAAGCTCTTCAAAGCATACACCATCCGTTAAGGGAATGTCCAGCTCTATGGAGCGCAGAATACATTTTTTTACGAATGAAGAAGCCTTTTTTACAGAATCCTGGAAGGGAACCCCGTTAACGGCATCGGCAGCCAGAATTGAGGCAAAGATATCACCGGTGCCGGAACGGGAAGTCCCTACCTTATGGGTACGCAGGATACGCGGCTCTTTTCCTTTTTCGTAACAGTAATTTGCCAGAAAAGAACCTTGAGGGATTCCGGTAATTACAACTTTATCCGGTCCCTGGGAGGAGAGGAGTGCGGCAATGCGGCCAATGTCAGAAATATGCCACGTTTCCCGATAAGGTGTATCAGTCAGAATGCAGGCCTCCGTCACATTGGGAGTAAGAATATTGGCATAGCCGATCAATTCTTTCATTCCCAGACACATTTCTTTTGTATAGGTGGGATAGGGTTTTCCGTAATCCCCCATAACAGGATCCACAAGGACTTGAGTATCCGGTCTTCCGAACTCATGGAGGAACTGTTTGACCAGTTCGATCTGGCGAAGAGAACCGAGAAATCCGGTGCAGATTCCCTGAAAAGTAAGCTCCAGTTTTTTCCATTCTGCCATATAGGGTTCCATTTTATCGGTATAATCATCGAAAAAGAAGCTGGGAAACCCGGTATGGTTGGAAAAAATGGAGGTGGGGAGGGGGCAGCATTGTACCTTCATTACCGATAATATAGGAAGAGAGACAGCCAGAGAACAGCGTCCGAATCCGGAGAAATCGTTAATGACAGCAATTTTGTTTTGATGGTTGTGTATATTCATGAATGATATTCCTTCTTATCTAAGAAATCTCGAGACATGGCAGTCTTCTGCTTTGCAGATATTCATTCTGATTTCAGGAAAAACGTTTGAACCAGGCTGGAACATGGGCAGCTTCCAGAGCAGCAGCCAGGATATAAAACAAAATAATTCCAATAACGCCTTCCAAAGTAAGTCCCGGGATCTGAGCAGCACCTACAGCAATGCCTCCGTAGAGAATGGCGCCGGCAATGAAATAACCGATAATCATAATCAGGATGCCTGCGACAGATGCAAGGAATGTCTGAAAACGGCGAACTCGATTGGAGCTTTCCTTTTGAGATGCAATTTTTCCGATGGCCCATCCCATCAAACCTTTGATCAGCAGAGTGGGAAGCGCCCACTGAGGATACGTCAGAAGATCTGCCAGAGCAGAACCAAGGCCGCCGGCCAGCATACCTACAGTCGGTCCAAAGTAAACCCCGATGAGCAGAATGCAGCAATTTCCAAGATGCATATAGCCAAGGGGAATCGGGATTTGGATCATCATAGTAGACACACAAACCAGTGCGATTGCTAAAGCAGCAATGGCAACCTGAAAAGCGGATGATTTCTTATTGGTATTCATAATAATCTCCTTAATAATGAAATTCAGAAGATCTGCGCAAATTTCTTATGCTGTATCATAACAAAGAACTGACCTCTTCAAAAGAACCAGTTTTTGAAAAAATGAACATACCAGTTGTAGCTAAGAGGTTATTAATCCGTCGAATCAGGAAATAGTGAAAAAACCTGTGGGTTCATGGCTCCAGCGTTATAACGGCCTGCCAGCTCAAGCTTCAGGGAACTGGTTCTGTTGTAATATCCGGTAACACGGGTATCTCCGGCAACGACAGGAGTATAAGTGGGGGCGGAAGATGTGTCGTGAACACAACCCATATCATCTTTGCTATTGTGGGGAGCGTTTCATCGTGCAGCTCTTATCATGCTCTGTTTATATTACTTTCCGGTGCTTGCCAATGCTGCAGGATACCTGCCATTGCTTGAGCTGCAGCTTTTTCGGATGTGGGACAGAATGGAAAAAGTCATAGACCGACCTCTTGAAAAATATAATAGTAGTATATTAGAAATAGAAAAAGAAAATTTATAGAATGTTGTAAAAAATCCATCGGTAAAATAATTAGAACAAGCAAAAAAACGGATAGAAAGGAGAAAAACCGTTGACACACTTTAAAAAGGTTTCGTTTTCGATGAAAAACTTTATAAAACAAAGAAAAATGGCAAGATAATACCATAGTTTGGCACTCGTGTACATTGTCAGACACATATAAATGATGTATGATATCACCATCAAAGGCAAGGCAATCAAATTTCAGAAATGATAAAGAAGGAATCAATAAAACCAATCGATGAGCCTGCCGAAAAACTTATGGCAAACTTTTCTTTATATAGATAGCAGATGTAAAACATCTGTACCTTTCTTCTCCTTAAAAAGGCGGCACCTATCCCCAGGGTGCCGTCGATTTTTTTGCCATAGGAAACTCCGTTCCTATGGCATAAAAACTTCCGGGAGGATGCGCATGCCGCTCCCATGGAAGGTTGGCTGCAGCAGCAGCCGTGCGGCAACGCGAGAGTTCCGCAAGCGGAACTCTTTATTCGAAATTCAGTTCCTGATCCGCAGAATAGAGATCGGTGGAATCGAAAAGGGTTATTAAGGAACAAAAAGAGTTTTAGAGAATATTTTTTATTATATTTGAGAGAATAGGAGATATATAAAAATAATCATAAAGAAGATAATTTTAATATAAAAGGAATAAGGGCAATAAACGACAAAAGTCACTAATTGACCAATGAAAAGAAAAAATAGAAGGAAAAAACGGGAAAAAACCGGTTATATAAATAAAAAATTAACGAAAACGGCAGAATAATACCATATATTGGCAGATATGTACATTGCGCAAAGCATATAAATGATGTATGATATCACCATCAAAGGCAAGGCAGCAAACCTTCAGAAAAAAGGGGCGAGACGGAAAACGAATCGAAGCCTGCCGAATTGCTTAAGACAAACTTTTCTTTATATAGATAGCAGATGTAAAACATCTGTACCTTTCTTCTCCTTAAAAAGACGGTACCTCTCCCCAAGGTACCGTCAATTTTTTACTTTATTATAAATATTTATGCTATAATAAATAAAACGAAATAGATATATAAATAAGAAGTGGAGAGAAACAAAAAAGACAATAAAAGACCAATTGACCAATGAAAAATAAGGAAAAAAGCAGGAAAAAACCGGTTACATAAATAAAAAATTAACGAAAATGGCAGAATAATACCATATATTGGCGGATATGTACATTGCAAAAAGTATATAAATGATGTATGATATCACCATCAAAGGCAAGGTGACAGAACTTCATGGAAGAATAGAAGCTATGAAGACGCAAGAACAAATCGATAGCCTGCCGAATTGCTTAAGGCAAACTTTTCTTTATATAGATAGCAGATGTAAAACATCTGTACCTTTCTTCTCCTTAAAAGGACGGTACCTCTCCCCAAGGTACCGTCACTTTTTTATTATAACTTTATAATAAAATTGAAAGAATTAAAACATTGACTTATAAATATAGCTTTGTTACCATAGCTGAAAGAACTATTTTCAAAATATAGAAAAATCAGTAAGAATCAGGACTGGAATATATTGGTAATGGAGTAAAAAATGAAGTTTAATTGGAAAAAAATCAGACTAATGCGATGGAACGCAGAGCGACGACGGGATAAAAAATCAGAGGATCCCATACCGGGTCGCATTTTCCGATCGGAAGTATATCGTTTCTGTCCGGATCCGGAAGAAGGCCTGCGGGAATCGGATGTTCAGGAACGCCTGGATGCAGGATGGAACAATGCTCCGGTGGATTCTGCCACTCAAACCGTGGGAGAAATTATCCGATCCAATACATTTACCTATTTCAACCTGATTTTTGCGATTCTGGCAGTGCTTCTGGCTGTGGTGGGTTCTTTCCGTGACATGACATTTCTTGGTGTTATATTCTGCAACACTCTGATTGGTATTCTCCAGGAAATTCGTTCAAAGAAAGTCCTGGATGAATTGAATTTTTTGAATGCAGCCCGGGCGAAGGTTATCCGGGATGGACAATTGGAAGAAATTCTGGTAGAGGATCTGGTTATTGATGATATTATTGAGTTGAAAGCTGGTTCTCAGATTCCGGCAGACGCTCAGGTGGTATCCGGAAGTGTCCAGGTAAATGAAGCACTTTTGACGGGTGAATCCGATGAGATCACAAAAAGAGAAGGTCATAAACTTTTATCCGGCAGCTTTGTAGTATCGGGAGAATGCCGCGCGGTCCTGACTCAAGTGGGGGAAGATTCCTATATTTCGAAACTGACTCTGGAGGCAACGACTCGAAAGGGCGGAGAACAGTCGGAAATGATTCGTTCTCTGGATAAGCTGGTTAAAATTGTAGGTGTTATTATCATTCCCATTGGAATGCTTTTGTTCTATCAGCAGTTCTTTGTGGTTCATGCTTCTTTCCGGGAAAGCATTACCAGTATGGTGGCAGCCGTCATTGGAATGATTCCGGAAGGGCTGTATCTGACGGCCAGTATTGCCATGGCGGTCAGTGCCATGCGTTTAGCGAAACAGCAGGTCTTGCTCCATGACATGAAATGTATCGAAACTTTGGCAAGAGTTACGGTTCTATGTGTGGACAAGACGGGAACCATAACCGAAGATCGAATGGAAGTGAAGGGACTTTTGCTTCCGGGAGAGGGACTTTCCGGGGATTATTCAGGAAATAATAATGAAGCAGTACTTTCATGGGAAGATGGTTCTCCGGGAAAAGATGAGGAGACCCCTTCGTGGAGGAATGACTCTCTGGAAGTGAAAGAGGAGACCCCTTCGTGGAGTAATGAATCCAAGGAAGAAAAACAGAGAGTTTATAATCTGCTCTGTGAGTTTGTGCAGGGAATGACGGCAGACAACAGTACCATGAAAGCCATGAAGGAATATTTTCGCGGTGGAACCGGAAGAATACCGGAACAGATTATTCCTTTTTCTTCCCGGGTAAAATACAGCGGAGCTGTTATAGATGGGCAGTCTTACGTGCTGGGAGCTCCGGAGTTTATTCTTGGTGAAAGATATGAAAGCTTTCGTCAGGAAATGGAATGCCACGGAGAAGCCGGGTACCGGGTGCTGGCCTTTGGTACTTATCCGGAAGAGATTACAGGAGAACCCCTGAATCAGTCGGCGGAACTGTTGGGAATAGTACTTCTGGCAAACAGGATTCGGAAGGGTGCTGTGGATACTTTCCGGTACTTTGCAGAACGGGATGTTGAGATCAAAGTAATTTCCGGAGATAATCCGGTAAGTGTTTCCGCTATTGCGAAAGAAGCTGGAATTCAAGGGGCAGAGGAATATGTGGATGCCTCTTTACTGGAAACAGAACAGCAGATTAATGATGCTGTGAAAAAATATACGGTATTTGGTCGTGTAACACCGGATCAGAAACGCCAGTTTGTTCAGGCACTGCAAAAGCAAGGCGAAACAGTGGCGATGACGGGAGATGGTGTCAATGATGTGCTGGCGCTGAAGGATGCCGACTGCAGTATTGCCATGGCTTCGGGAAGTGAAGCGGCTTCTCAGGTCGCACAGCTGGTATTGCTGGATTCTGATTTTTCGAAAATGCCTTCCGTTGTTATGGAAGGTCGTCGAGTTGTTAATAATATCGAGAGAACGGCCAGTCTTTTCCTGGTGAAGAATATTTTCTCTTTGCTTCTGTCTGTATTCTCGGTTATTCTTGTTATGGACTATCCTCTGGAAGCTGCTCAGGTTTCTTTGATTGGTATGTTTACCATCGGAATTCCTGCCTTTATTCTTTCTCAGGAACCTAATAAAAATCCCATTCGCGGAAACTTTTTGTCCAACGTATTTCTGAGGGCTTTGCCGGCGGGACTGACCGACTTTGCTGTTGTTCTGGGGCTTGTTCTGTTTTGTCAGGAATTCAATGTGGACAGTGAATGTATGTCAACGGCATGTACTCTGTTGGTTTCACTGGTTGGCTTTATGATCATGTACCGTATTATGTCTCCAATGACAAAAATCCATTGGGCGATTTTCATCAGTATGATTGTGGGATTAACCTTCTGCATGCTGAAAGTCAGCTGGTTCTTTGCCATTACCGGAATTACTCATCAGGTTGCCATGCTGATGGTGCTGTTTGGTATTATAGCGGAACCGATGATGCGTTATTTGGGCCAGTTTACCGCATGGGCAGAACGTAAGCTGACGGAGCGTTCAGAACGGGGGAGAGCTGCCTGGCGTAAAGCAAGAAAGAGTTGATAGAATTGTTTCAATAATTAACAAGAAAGTGTTCTGTTGTTGGAAAGGGGAAGAACCGAAAAGCAGATTTTGCTTTTGATTCTTTCCCTTTTCCATGACATGAACAGAATGATGGCTTTAGCAGAATGATAGCTTTAGCAGAATGATAGCTTTAACGGAATGATGATTTTAAACAGAAAGGAAAGAAAACATTTATGGAGCGTTTGGAAAAAATCAGAGAGTATATGGAAGGAAAAGGCTGGTCATTTACTTATCGTGAGGATGACGGGTGCGGGATTATAGAATTTCTGTATCGGGATCGTTCTTATCATATCTGGGAGTTCCGGGAAGATGACGGCAGTTATGGAGCAGAATCCAATGTTCGGACCTGTGGACGTATGGAGGATTATGTTGGGGATTATCAACAGCAGATTCTGGACATCATTGAGGACTGGCTTCGCGAGGAACGGAAAAATGCAGCCAGGGATGCGGATCGCCAGTGGTAAAATCGGGAGGATCTTTTCCGTTTTCCCGATTCGGCAGGACAAGTTCCGGAATATAAATATGGTAACGGAAATATGGCAAAGACAGCTATTCCCCGGATTCCTGTACTGTTTCCATATAATCGGGAAGATATTTTTTGATGATGGGGAAGGGAGCTTCTCCTATCGTCAGCAATGCCTGGTGGAAATCAAGGTCAGAATAGTATTCACCGGTTAATTCCCGGGCATACTCCTTTAGAGAAAGGATTTCCAGGTATCCTGCATAGTATTTCAGATAGTTGGCAGGATTGCCAAGAATTTCGTTGTACAGAATTTTTACCTGCTCTTCATCGATGTATAAGAACTGGGAAAGGAAGTTTATGGTATTCTCCAGGGAATAATTATAGTTGTGGATTTGCAGATCGAGAAGAGCAGAAAGACCAAGGCCGATGGAAGCATTCAGACCTGCCATGGAGGCTGCTTCCTGCAAATCTTCCTCGACCCAGGTGTAAGACAACTGTTCCACGTAAGTGGCCCATCCCTCGGTAAAGCCGGGATAATTTAAAAGAAAACGGATGGGATACATGTTCTGACTGCTGCTGAAAACAGTTTGATACAAATGGCCGGGATAACCTTCGTGGGCCAGAGTTGCATAAAGATGATCGGAGGATGATGCCAGAGAGGAAGGGTTGACATATATTACGTTATCTGTCAGGTCATCCACCGGGCAGGAAAGATAAAACGCAGGGCTGCTGGATTGTTCCAGAGATTCGGGAACCTGTCGGATGACAGGGAAGGTTCCCTGAATCGGAAGGGGAGGGAAATCTGAGGTGATTTGATTTTCCAGATCGTGAAGGATGGCTTCCGGCTCTGTAATCGGAAAAGAAAACACGGTATCCGGGTGGTGCTGACGAAGGTAAGCCAGCTGTGACAGATCCTGGGTCAGCTGATGGAGAATCAGCTGCTGCAGTTCTTCCGGTGTTTTGTCGGAACCGGTGGAACGACGAATCAGGTATTGGTAGTATTCTTTTCCTGCGGAATATTGACAGAGTCCTCCCTGATATTCCCCTGTGCCCTTCAGCTGCTCCAGGCCGTCAATGAGAGTTTGATAGGCGGCAGCAACAGAATTTTCCAGGATTTGCTGGTGGCGTTCCTGGTATTCTTCGGCCAATTGAGAGGAAATTCCCGGTAAGGATACCAGCTTTTCTTCAAACGATTCTGTGAGCAAATGACATCCCTGAACATGGGTGAAATTTTCGCAGCTCTTCTGGATGATTGTCACAAGCTCGTCATTCATAAAGATTCCTTTTTCTGATTTCTTTTGTTCCAGCTGCAGGATGGTGCCGAAGTACCGGGGCATATCTTCCAACAGCAGCAGATAGTCTTCCACATCCTGGAGACAGCGAAATTTGTATTCTGCCAGAAGAATAGGCAATTCTACCTGAATTCCTGTCGTGGGCGTCAAAGGTTCTGTGTACAACAAATAGTCCTGCCCCATTTGGGAAACGGTCAGGTAGTCATCCAGAATATCATAAGTCAGACGTTGGCCTTCTGTCAGGGTTTCCGGATCGAAACCGCTGAGAATCTGGCGGATATGACTGATCGAATCGGAGGAAGCAGCCAGATCCTCAGGAGAGAAAGAACCCAGGGAGCAAATATAAGTTTCAATGCCTGCGGAAGCTTCCGGGTCTGCCAGGAGATAATGAAGATCCAGGGCACTTCCGGAAAGCTGGGAACGGAAGAGTTCATTAGTAAATTCATCGAACTCTGCCTGAGATGCAAGCATTTCCCGGGCATAGCGGTCATAGGAAGGGGAAAGGAAATCGGAAGAGGAAGAATCCGGAGCATTCTGACGATTACTGATGAAAACAAACAACAGAAAAAGAAGAATACACAGGCCCGCAGGAAGAAGCTTTCGGAGAAACCGGGAGTTTAAGCCGTGGTTGTCGAAAGAGATATCCGTTCGCAAGGAAATCTCCTTTGAATTGTTTTGTGTATTTTATGATTCATTGAAAAAGAGTATGCCGAAGCTGTTTTGAAGAATAAAATCCCTCAGCATTTTGACTTTGCTGAGGGATTTTATTCTTCTGCTTATTAATGAATACAGAGTTTTTGTTAAGAAAAAGATTTTGTTAACAAAGAGCCTTTGTTACGAAAGAGTTTCGTTTTCCTTTTTATTCTGTTTGTCTGCGGAAAGGTAGGAATACACGATGTTTCCCTGGCAGAAGGTGTATTTGACAGGACCGTACAATTCCCAATCGGTGAAAGGAGAGTTTGTGGCTTTCGATGCGTATTCATCTTCCTTAATCCGGAAGGTTTCATCGGGAGCAAAGATGACAAGATCTGCCGGAGCACCGGGAACAATACCCTGATAATTGAGACGATAGAGTTCGGCGGGCTGTCGGCTCATTTTGTCTATCAATTCCATCATGGTCAGATAGCCGCCCCGTACCAGGGTGGTAATACCAAGAGCCAGAGCTGTTTCCAGACCGGTGATTCCGCTGGGAGCCTGAGGGAAAGGCTTTGCCTTTTCTTCGGCAGAATGAGGGGCGTGATCTGTTGCGATGACATCAATGGTACCGTCCTGAAGGCCTCGAATAATTTCCATTCTGTCTTCTTCTGTTCGCAGAGGCGGATTCATTCGGGCCATTGTGCCGTATTTCAGAACAGCTTCCTCTGTTAAAGTGAAATGATGGGGAGTAGCCTCTGCATATATATGTCCGCCCATGGCCTTGGCTGCCCGTACCATTTTCACGGAATTGGCAGAACTGATATGCTGAATTACAACACGGGCACCGGTTGCCAGGGCGATCATGCAGTCGCGGGCAACCATGCTGTCTTCGGCAAGGGCACTGGCTCCTCCCAGGCCCAGCTGACGTGATACGGCGCCCTGGTTAACACCGGGGGAAGCCATAAAAGCAGGATTTTCCTCGTGAAGACTGATGGGAAGGTCAAGCTCTCTGGAAATCTCCATAGCTTCTTTTACTAATTCATCCTTCATCAGTGGGATGCCGTCGTCGGTAAAGCCGACTGCTCCGGCGGCTGCTAAGGCTTTCATGTCTGTCAGTTTCTCACCTTTCAGGCCGGTGCTGACGGCTGCGGTCTGAAGAACGTGAATGCCGGTCTGGCGTCCTTTTTCCAGATTGGCCAGAAGGCGTTCCGGTGTGTCAATGGTCGGAGATGTATTGGCCATGCAGATTACGGTGGTAAAGCCTCCTTTTGCAGCAGCAGCGGCACCGGTGAAAATATCTTCTTTATAGGTAAATCCCGGATCACGGAAATGAACATGGGTATCAATCAGGCCGGGAGCAACCACCCAGTCAGAGGCATTGATTACTGTCGTGGTTTCGTCAACCGCATTGCTGCAGTCCGGGCCCACGGCAAGAATAGTGTCATTTTCCACTAAAACATCGGCGATGGCATTTTGCTTTGTTGTCGGGTCAATTACGCGACCGTTTTTGATCAAAGTTTTCATATTTTGGCACTCCGTTTTCTTTTATTTTACAGGAGGAAAAAGATTCTTTTCTATCTATTTCCTTTGACAGTGCCGAGGAGAGATCGGCTCTGTGATTTACAGTAATTTATCATTATTATAGATGGAAGTGCTTTTCTTGTAAATGTTGGATTGGAAAAGTAAGACATTCCGGAAGATAATAGAGAATGCCTGCACGAGGAAAATCATAATGAAGAATGGAAACAAGTGCAAACTGTCGATATAATCGGAGATGAGAAAAGGAAATAAGTAAAACAGCAGGTAAGAAAAAACAAACAAATAAGAATAAGCAGAGAAGGCAGTGGGGTTAACCTGTAAATAAAAAAATAAATGTGGAAGAATGCTGGAATCTTTAGTATACTAAAAAAGAGTATTCTGCCGGGAAGGTTTATTGCTGTATGTATCCCGGAGAAGACCAGGATTCGTTTACCGGTCGCAACAGAGCGGTATGCAGGAGGTCAGGTATGAAAAAACGTTTGGAAGAGATCTGTCAGGAAGCAGAGGCACGCATGGAAAAGGCGGAGAGCCTGCAGGAGCTTTCTGAGATTAGAAGAGAATATTTGGGAAAGAAAGGTGTGCTGACGCAGGAGATGAAGCAGCTGCGCACCATGGACGCAGAACAGAAAGCTGCTTTTGGAGCTGTCGTCAATGAGGCAAAAAGCAGACTGGAGGAAGGCCTGGGGAAGGTTCAGACTGCCATGAAAGAGGCGGAGCTGGAAAAACAACTGGAGGCTGAGGCATTTGATGTAACGGAGCCGGCCACCAAGATTCGGGCAGGCCATCGTCATCCGATTACTCAGATTATGGAAGAAATCCAGAACATATTTATCGGAATGGGCTATCAGGTGGTGGAAGGTCCGGAAGTGGAATATGATTATTACAACTTCGAAGCATTAAATATTCCGGATGACCATCCGTTGAAGGAGGAGCAGGATACCTTATATATTAATCCGAATATTCTGCTGCGCACACAGACAACGTCCGTGGAGATTCGTACGATGGAACGGCAGCGTCCTCCGATCTGTGCTATTGCAACGGGACGTGTCTTCCGCTCCTATGAGATGGATGATATGAAATCTCCGGTTTTCCATCAGATTGAGGGATTGGTTATTGATAAGAATATCACCTTTTCTGATTTAAAGGGCACCATGGCGGCATTTGCCCGTCATATGTTCAGCGATACTACAAGAGTTAAGTTTCGCCCCCACAAATTCCCTTACAATGAGCCCAGTGCGAAGATGGATGTATCCTGCTTCCGATGCGGAGGTAAGGGCTGTTCTCTCTGCAATGGAGAAGGATGGATTGAAATTCTGGGCTGCGGCATGGTTCACCCCAAAGTATTGAGCATGAGCGGAATTGATCCGGATATCTATTCCGGCTTTGGTTTTGGTCTGGAAGTAGAAAAGATTTCCATGCTGAAAATGGAAATTGAAGATATGCGGCTGCTTTATGAAAACGATGAAAGTTTTCTGAGTCAGTTTTAAACAATGAGGGAAGCATGACAGGAAAGCAGCATAGGAGGTAAGAATCAATGAAGATAACATTGTCCTGGATTCAGTCATATGTTCCGGAGCTTAACGTTTCGGCCCAGGAATTTGTAGATAGAATGACGATGTCTGGTATTAAGGTAACCGGGTATGAGAGAACGGACCGGAATCTGGAAAAGATTGTCATCGGACAGATTGTGTCCTGTGAACATCACCCTGATGCAGAAAATTTGATGGTTTGTCAGGTGAATACAGGGGAGGAAGTGATTCAGTGCATCACCTCTGCTTCCAATATTAAGGCAGGTGACAAGGTACCGGTGGCCCTGGAAGGCGGCAAGGTGGAGATGATTCATGATAGCCGTGCCAAGGGACGAGATGGAGCCCGGATCAATAAAGAAGTGATACGAGGAATGGAATCTCAGGGGGTTCTTTGTTCTGTGGAGGAACTGGGATTTACCAGGGAACAGGTCAGTGATGCTCCGGCTTATGAGATTTTCGTTTTGGATGAAGATGCCGAAGTTGGGGCAGATGCCATAAAAACTCTGGGTCTTTCGGATATTATTTTTAATTTTGAACCGGCCTCTGCCAGAAAAGACTGTTACCGTGTTCTGGGTATTGCCCGGGAAGCTGCAGCCATTTTTGGACATAAATTTGTGGCTCCGTCGGTGGAAATTAAAACAAATGGTGAAAAGATTGAAGATTATTTGACGGTGAAAGTAAAGGACGGTGTTTTGTGTCCTCGTTATTGTGCCCGCGTAGTGAAGAATGTTCAGTTGGGACCGTCTCCTCGTTGGATGCAGCAGCGTCTGATTTCCTGCGGAATTCGTCCGGTGAATAATCTTGTTGATATTACCAACTATGTTATGGAAGAATATGGACAGCCTATTCTGGCTTTTGATCTGGATAGTCTTTCCGGCCATGAAATTCGTCTGGAAAAATCAGAGGATGGCAATAAATTCCGTACATTGGATGGACAGCTTCGAAATGTGGATTCTCAGACTTTGATGCTGTGCGATTCCCTCATGCCCATCGGTATTGCCGGAATCATAGGTGGCGCTTCTACCAAGGTAGAAGAGAGCGGACGGACCATTGTGCTGGAAGCAGCCTGCTTCGATGGCGCCTATATTCGTAAAATTTCCAGAAAGCTGAATCTCACAACGGAGATTTCCAGCCGATTTGCCAGAGGCCTGGATGCCAACTATGCAGAAGAGGGATTGAATCGTGCCTGTCAGCTCATGGAAGAACTGGGCTGTGGAGAAGTAGTGGGAGGCATGATTGATGAGTGTTCCACCGTGGTGGGAAGCCGCCGTATTGAGTTCCATCCCGACTGGATTAATCACCATCTTGGAACGAATATTCCCGAGGAAGATATGATCCATTATCTGGAAAGCCTTGGCTTTGAGTATGATAAGACCAGTCATGATATGATTACGCCGGCCGGTCGTCAGGATATCCTGGAAGAAGCAGATATGATGGGAGAAGTGGTTCGCCTTTACGGATATGATAAAGTGCCGACGACTATTCCCAGAGTGGAAACTACCAGAGGAAGTCTTCCTTTGAAGATGCAGATCGAAAATATTGCAAGAAATCTGGCTGAATTCTATGGTTACAGCCAGATTATGACTTATTCTTTTGAGAGCCCGGAAGTTTTTGATCGATTAAGAATTCCGGAAAACAGTTCTCTGCGCAGGGCGATTCGAATCCAGAATCCGCTGAGCGAATCCTACAGCATTATGCGGACCCAGTCTGTGGGAAGCATGATGAATGCCCTGTCTCTGAATGCGGAGCGGAAGCATCGTCATGTACGTTTTTACGAGCTGGCAAATATTTATCTTCCCAGAGATCTGGAAAGGAATGAACTTCCTGATGAGAGAATGCAGTTTACTCTGGGAACCTACGGCGGAGATGATTTCTTTACGGTTAAAGGAATTATGGAAGAGTTTCTTCGCCAGACAGGACTTCGCGGTGAGTTGATATATGATCCGGAAAATCGTAAGCCTTATCTCCATCCCGGCCGTCAGGCTGCTCTTGTCTATGAGGGTACCGTGATCGGATATATGGGAGAGGTTCATCCCCGAATTTCCGAGTCTTATAATATCAGCGATCGGGTAACCATAGCAGTGATCGATATGCCGGAAATTGTTCTGCGGGCCGATTTTTCCTATTCCTATCATGGTGTGAACCTTCATGCCAAGGTGTGCCGCGATCTGAGCATTCTATTAGACGAAAAGACCCGGGTAGGCTCGGTGGAAGCTGTCATCCGGAAACATGGAGGGAACTTCCTGGAGCACTTTGAGATGGTTGGAAAAATTTATCGTGGACAGCCTCTTCCGGAGCAGACAAAATCGGTTACCTATCGTCTGCGTTTCCAGGCACAGGATCATGATCTGACAGGCGAAGAGGTTCAGGCTGTTCTTGATGAGATTCAGACAGAACTGAGAAATCAGGGGATTTCCAGAACGAGAGAATAAAAAATACGGATGATTTATAAGGAATACAATATTCATTAATCAGAATATTTATAAATTTGCGGCTGCAAGGGGCAGCAGAAAAAAGACACGGTTTGTTTTCGAAAGAAAATCGGCCGTGTCTTTCTTTTTGAGTGATGTCGAAGAAAATAGCTGCGTCGAGAAAAATAGAGAATACAATTTCATTGCAATGAATTCATGAACGGGAAATTATCGATAAACAAGAACGAAGATGGAAAGTAATGAAAATTAAATATATGATAGATATAACGAAATACTATTAGATTATATACTGCGTTCTAATAGGATTAAGAAAAACCATGCTTAAAGTTATTAAAATAATGTTAAAATGCTAAATAACTTAAGAAAAATAATGTTTGGCTTGACATTACTATAAAATTGTAATATACTAACATCTGCACACACCATTTTTTGACTCTTTGAGTGGGTGTTGGGACTGGGTTTTAAAGATTATTATCGAAAAAAGTTCTGAAAAAAAATCAGAAGAATAAGATGTGAATACAGGACGGCGCGATGGAGCGCTTTCTGCAATACATTATTTTAGGAGGGCATTATGAAATATACACAGGAAGTCATGGAAAGATTAAGAAAGATGAATCCCGCCGAGCCGGAATTTCATCAGGCAGTAAAAGAAGTATTGGATTCAATTGAACCCGTTATTATTAAACATGAAAAAGAATATCGTGAGAATTGTCTGCTGGAACGTTTGCTGGAACCGGAACGCAGTATTTCCTTCCGTGTACCGTGGGTAGACGATCATGGTAAACTTCATGTTAACCGTGGTTTCCGTGTTCAGTTCAATAGTGCTTTGGGACCGTACAAGGGAGGTCTTCGTTTCCATCCCAGCGTAAACCGCAGCAGCATGAACTTCCTGGCTTTTGAGCAGACCTTTAAGAATGCTTTGACCGGTCAGGCAATCGGCGGCGGTAAAGGCGGTTCTGACTTTAATCCCAAGGGAAAATCCGACCGTGAAGTTATGGCATTCTGCCAGAGCTTTATGACAGAGCTTTTCAAATACATTGGACCCAACGAGGATGTTCCTGCCGGTGATATCGGTGTAGGCGGCCGTGAAATTGGTTTCCTTTATGGACAGTATAAGAGACTGACGAATCAGTATGAAGGCGCTCTGTCCGGTAAAGGTCTGGAGTATGGCGGATCTCTGGTTCGTACCGAGGCTACCGGATATGGTCTGGTATATATTGCGGAAGAGATGCTGCAGGCTCATGGAAAGACCATTGAGGGCGCTACGGTTGTTGTTTCCGGTTCCGGTAACGTAGCAACTTACGCAGTACAGAAAGCACAGCAGATGGGCGCTAAAGTAGTGACCATGAGTGACTCTAATGGATATATCTATGATCCCGATGGAATTAAGATTGATATCGTCAAGAACATCAAGGAAGTTCGTCGTGCAAGAATCAGTGAGTACGTAAAGGAAGTTCCTACTGCAACTTACCGTGACGGCAAGAAAGTATGGGAGGTTCCCTGCGATATTGCTCTTCCTTGTGCTATTCAGAATGAGCTGGATCTGGATGATGCAATGGATCTGGTAAGCAATCACTGCTATGCAGTTGCAGAGGGTGCTAATATGCCTACCACCAGAGAAGCAACCGATTATCTGACCGAAAAGGGCGTTCTCTTTATGCCTGGTAAGGCTTCCAATGCCGGCGGTGTGGCTGTATCTGCTCTGGAGATGGCTC
>JAQXIM010000021.1 GCA_029007785.1 Clostridiales bacterium
TATGACTATTTTACCTACTGTTGAAGAGTTACGAAGAGAATTGGAACGAAATCAATTGATATATAATCAGGAATAAAAGATTTTATATCAAAAATATGCAGAGGGCATCTATCATATTTTAATTGGCTACACACGTGTAGCTAATTTGGCATAGGGCAATCGAGCGATTGGAATTTGATAATCTGTTCCTCAACGTGAGGATGGATTTTAATGACAGAACACATGGAACAAAATGTTCGAAATCGTCAAAAATATTCAATGAAAATGGTAAGTATCTCTAATGGCAATGATGTTAGAGACAATCATAGCAATGAGCTTGGTGGCATAGATAATATAATGAAGCATTCAACATCCATGTCGAAATCGAACATCATATCGATATGAATGTTGAATGGGTCAATATAGTTTGAGAGTCACTGTCTCCTGAATATCCACCTGAGTACTTTGCACGTATTACGATTATAAATTTGTGACCTAAATTCGTGTAATGGAGAAAAAACAAATATCAGCCAAGCGACTTAATGAGAATTATATGTATTTTAGGCTGTAGTACCAATTTTTTTACTATAGATTATGGAGACGAAAATTATGCAAGATGTAAAAAAATGTTTCAAACTACGTTCAGAATATAAACCTACCGGCGACCAGCCGCAGGCGATCGAACGGCTGGTCAAAGGCTTTCAGGCCGGAAACCGTATGCAGACCCTTCTGGGCGTCACCGGCTCCGGTAAGACATTTACCATGGCCAATGTTATCCGGGAACTGAACAAGCCAACATTGATTTTGGCCCATAATAAAACACTGGCGGCCCAGCTTTATGGAGAGATGAAGGAATTTTTCCCTGAGAATGCGGTGGAGTATTTTGTATCCTACTATGATTATTATCAGCCGGAAGCTTATGTGCCTTCCACGGATACCTATATTGCAAAAGATTCCGCTATTAATGAGGAGATTGACCGTCTTCGTCACTCCGCTACAGCGGCTCTGTCCGAGAGGGATGATGTAATCATTGTGGCATCCGTATCCTGTATTTATGGACTGGGAAGTCCCATCGATTATAAAAATATGGTAATCTCTCTTCGTCCGGGAATGATTCGGGACCGGGACGAGGTGATTCGAAAGCTCATTGAAATCCAGTACGAAAGAAATGATATGGATTTTAAACGAGGAACCTTCCGGGTTCGGGGGGACGTCATTGAATTGATTACTTCCCGGACGGAAGAAACAGCTCTCCGCATCGAATTTTTCGGAGATGAAGTGGATCGAATCACGGAGATTGATCCTCTGACCGGAGAAATTAAGTCCAGGCTGTCCCATATTTCCATCTTTCCGGCGTCACACTATGTTGTTTCCAAAGAACGAATGGCAGAAGCTACGGCGGCCATTGAGGAAGAATTGAAGGAACAGGTGGCCTTTTTTCGGAGAGAAGATAAGCTCATTGAAGCCCAGCGAATCGCGGAGAGAACGAATTTTGATGTGGAAATGATGAGAGAGACGGGATTCTGTTCCGGAATTGAAAACTATTCCCGTCATTTGGCCGGTCTTCCCCAGGGGGCGACCCCTCACACGCTGATGGATTATTTTCCGGAGGATTTTCTGTTGATTGTGGACGAGTCTCATATTACCGTTCCCCAGGTCAGAGGAATGTATGCCGGGGACCAGTCCAGAAAACATACTCTGGTGGATTATGGTTTTCGCCTGCCGTCGGCCCTGGATAATCGACCTTTAAATTTCAGTGAATTCGAAACGAAGCTGAACCAGGTGATGTTCGTATCCGCCACACCAAATGAATATGAAAAGGAACATGAAGAACTGCGGGCCGAGCAGATTATCCGTCCCACCGGTCTTCTGGATCCGCCCATTGAAGTTCGGCCGGTAGCAGGTCAGGTGGATGATTTGATTTCCGAAGTGAATAAAGAAGTGGCGGGTGGAAATAAAGTTCTGATTACCACACTGACAAAGAGAATGGCAGAGGATTTGACGGATTATATGAGAGAGGTCGGAATCCGTGTCAAATATCTCCATTCGGATATTGATACCCTGGAACGATCGGAAATTATCCGGGATATGCGGCTGAATGTATTTGATGTACTGGTGGGTATCAACCTGCTCCGGGAAGGTCTGGATATTCCGGAGATTACTCTGGTGGCGATTCTGGATGCAGATAAGGAAGGCTTCCTGCGATCGGAGACTTCCCTGATCCAGACTGTGGGACGTGCGGCACGAAATGCAGACGGACATGTTATTATGTATGCAGATACGATGACAGATTCCATGAAACATGCCATCGAAGAGACGAATCGAAGACGTTCCATTCAGGAAAAATACAATGAGGAGCACAGTATTACACCTCAGACTATCAGGAAAGCAGTTCGGGATCTCATTCGAATCAGCCGGGAGGCAGAAGAGCCGAAAACGAGAAAGCTTCAGAAAGATCCGGAGTCTATGGACAGAAAGGAACTGGAGGCACTGATCTCTCAGGTGAAAAAGAAGATGAATCAGGCGGCAGTGGAATTGAATTTCGAAAAAGCTGCAGAGCTGCGTGATTATATGCTGGAACTGAAGCGTTATCTGAATGACAGAGAATAGGCAGCGGCAGCAGTCCGGAAAAATCCAATCAGCAACAACGGAGACAGAAAATGAAGACAGAAAAGAAATATATAAAAATACGAGGGGCAAAGGAACACAACTTAAAGAATATCAATCTCGATATTCCCAGAGATCAGCTGGTCGTTCTTACCGGCTTGTCCGGTTCGGGAAAGTCTTCTCTGGCTTTTGATACCCTGTATGCAGAGGGACAGCGGCGTTATATGGAATCCCTTTCTTCTTATGCCAGACAATTCCTGGGTCAGATGGAAAAGCCGGATGTGGAAAGCATCGAAGGGCTTTCTCCGGCTATATCCATTGACCAGAAATCGACCAATCATAACCCTCGTTCCACCGTAGGGACGGTAACCGAAATCTATGATTATCTGCGGCTGCTCTATGCCAGGGTGGGAGTTCCCCACTGCCCAAAATGCGGAAAGGAAATCCATCGTCAGACAGTAGATCAGATGGTGGATCAGCTTATGAGTCTCCCGGAAGGCAGCCGAATCCAGCTTCTGGCTCCCGTTGTCCGCGGACGAAAGGGGGAACATGTTAAGGTTCTGGAGCAGGCAAGGAAAAGCGGTTATGTCCGTGTGATGATTGACGGAAATGTATACGAGCTGGGAGAAGAAATCCGCCTGGAGAAGAATATTAAGCACAATATTGAAATTGTGGTGGATCGTCTTGTCATTCGTCCCGGTGTGGAGAATCGCATGGCCGATTCCATTGAAACGGTCATGGGATTGACCGACGGAATTATGGTGGTGGATATCCGGGATCAGGAACCTATGAATTTCAGTGAGAATTATGCCTGTCCTGACTGCGGAATCAGTGTGGATGAAGTAGAACCCAGAAGTTTTTCATTTAATAATCCATTTGGTGCCTGTCCGGATTGTTTTGGCCTTGGTTATACCCAGGAATTCGATATGGAGCTGATTATACCTGATCCTTCCCTGAGCATTCATCAGGGAGCAATCACCGCTCCGGGCTGGGGTTCTTCTTCCAAAAAGGGCAGTTATACCCATGCTCTTCTTCAGGCGTTGGCAGATCGATATCATTTTGATCTGGATACTCCCTTCCAGGATTATCCGGAAGATATCCGGGAAATTCTGGTTCACGGAACGGATGGAGAACGAGTAGCCGTTACCTACAGCGGAGAGCGAGGCAGCGGCACCTATCAGATTGCATTCGAAGGATTGATTGGAAATCTGAACCGAAAATACAGGGAAACAGGAAGAGAATCCTCTGCCCGTACAGAATATGAGTCCTATATGCGGATGATTCCCTGTAAAACCTGCCGCGGAAAGCGGCTGAAGGCCTCTTCCCTGGCCGTGACGGTGGGAGGAAAGAATATTTACGATCTGACTCAGCTCCCTATCCGGGAGTGCCGGACCTTTCTGCAGAATCTGGAGCTGGGGGAAATGCGGCAGATGATCAGTGCCCCTATTATGAAGGAAATTCTGGCCCGGCTGGAATTCCTCAATGATGTAGGACTGAATTATCTTTCCCTGGGAAGAGCTGCCGCCACCTTGTCCGGCGGAGAGGCCCAGAGAATCCGGCTGGCTACCCAGATTGGATCCGGGCTTGTAGGAGTTGCCTACATTCTGGATGAACCGAGTATCGGTCTTCATCAAAGAGATAATGATAAACTGCTTCGAACCCTGTTTCGTCTTCGCGATCTGGGAAATTCCGTTATTGTGGTAGAGCATGATGAAGATACCATGAGAGCTGCCGATTATATTGTGGATATTGGCCCCGGAGCAGGGGAACACGGCGGAGAAGTGATTGCAGCAGGTACGGCGGAAGATATTATGAATGCACCGGGATCTATAACGGGAGATTATCTCAGCGGTCGGAAGAAAATTGCTGTGCCGGAACAAAGAAGAACACCCCAGGGATATCTGACCATTCGGGGAGCCGCAGAAAATAATCTGAAGAATATTACGGTGAAAATTCCCATTGGTGTATTTACCTGTGTCACCGGTGTATCCGGTTCCGGAAAATCTTCGCTGGTGAACGAAATTCTTTACAAAGTAGCAGCCAGAGATCTGAACCGGGCCAAAATCATCCCCGGAAAATTCCGATCCATTGAAGGTCTGGAGCAGGTGGACAAGGTGATTAATATTGATCAGTCTCCCATCGGCAGAACTCCCAGATCAAATCCGGCCACTTATACGGGAGTATTTGATCTTATCCGTGACCTTTTTGCCAGCTCTCCCGATGCCAAGGCAAGAGGCTATAACAAGGGGCGTTTCAGCTTTAATGTGAAGGGCGGACGGTGTGAAGCCTGCAGCGGAGATGGTATTCTGAAAATTGAGATGCATTTTCTGCCGGATGTATATGTGCCCTGTGAGGTATGCGGAGGAAAACGATACAATAGGGAAACTCTGGAGGTAAAATACAAAGGAAAGAATATTTCTGATGTATTGAATATGACAGTAGAAGAAGCTTTGGAGTTTTTCAAAAATGTGCCGAGAATCCGAAGTCGGATTGAAATGCTGCATTATGTGGGACTATCCTATATTCGTCTCGGTCAGCCTTCCACGACGCTGTCCGGCGGAGAAGCCCAGAGAGTGAAACTGGCAACAGAGCTTTGCCGAAGAAGCACGGGAAAAACTCTGTACATTTTGGATGAGCCGACCACAGGCCTTCATTTTGCAGATGTTCACAAATTGGTGGATATTCTTCAGCGTCTGACAGAAAGCGGAAATACGGTGGTGGTCATTGAGCATAATCTGGATGTGATTAAGACCGCTGACTATCTGATTGATATGGGACCGGAAGGCGGAGACGGAGGAGGAACCGTAGTGACCCAGGGAACACCGGAGGAAGTAGCGGAGCATCCGGATTCCTATACCGGTTATTACGTCAAGCAGTATCTGAATAAATAGGGGAACGGTATCTGATATAAATAAGGGAATGGGAATCAGGTTTTTTCATGGAGAGAAAAACGGATTCCGGCATAGACAAAAATCTGGTACTTGAGTATTGAGGTTATCTGGGGTATACTATTCAAATATGAGCCAGGGGACAAATGGACGTAGAATACATGCTTTCATGTATTTTTATGTCTATGGATCCCGCCAATCATGAGAAAGCAGCCATTTTTCGCAGAAAGATGAGCGGATTTCGAATGTTTGAGTTGATTTTCTTGTGCTTTGTACTCTCAAAATCGACAGAAACATTTGTAATTTCACTGCATCCCGATAGTTGGAGGAAACAATGACAGACGAAAAAGATAATGTAGATAAAAAGGAAACAAAAGATACTCATAGTACTGCAGCAAATGAATATGAGGAGGTCTGCAGTATATGCCGAAGATCGGAGAGTAAGGCGGGCCATATGACGCATTATCCTGGAATGCCGCCAATCTGCGATGACTGTATGGAAAAAATGATGGCCAGTATGCCTTCGGCTTCCCAGATCATGCAGGCAATTACGGACATGATGTCTTCTCAGACACCGGTTTCCGGAGTACAGAAAAAGCAGAATGCAGATAGTGAAGAGACACAGTCTGCAGTGAAATCAGAAGAAAAGGTATCGGAGGAAGACGAAAAGCAGGAAGTTATTTCTGCCGAGAAGGCTGAGGAAGAGGAAGAAACCAGGAAGGAAGAAGCTCCGGAAAAAGAAGACAGCCGAAATCGAATTCCTCATATTGATTTTCGGATGATTGACCTTTCTCAGCTGGGAAATCTGGGAGGAATAGAGATTCCTCAGCGCCAGAAAGTGAAAAAGAAAAAGGGACATACAAAGCCGGATTTTGAATTGAAAGATGTACCGGCCCCTCACAAGATTAAAGCAATGCTGGATGAATATGTTGTGGGACAGGAAAAAGCAAAAAAGACAATTGCGGTGGCCGTGTACAATCATTACAAGAGAATTCTTTCCGATGATAAAGACGGAGTGGAAATTGAAAAATCCAACATGCTTCTGATCGGACCGACAGGAAGCGGAAAAACATACCTTGTCAAGACACTGGCCCGTTTGCTGGATGTGCCTTTGGCTATTGCAGATGCCACCTCTTTGACGGAAGCCGGTTATATCGGAGATGATATTGAAAGTGTTCTATCCAAACTTCTGGCTGCGGCAGACAACGATGTGGACAAGGCCGAGCGAGGCATCGTTTTTATCGATGAGATTGACAAGATTGCCAAGAAAAAGAACACCAACACTCGTGATGTCAGCGGTGAGTCCGTTCAGCAGGAGCTGCTGAAGATGCTGGAAGGCAGTACGGTGGAAGTTCCGGTGGGAGCAGGCAGCAAGAATGGCATGGTGCCCATGACTACAATGGATACCAGAAATATTCTGTTTATCTGCGGAGGTGCTTTCCCTGATTTGAGAGAAATTATCGAAGAGAGGCTGAATAAACATTCTTCCATTGGATTTCAGGCCGATCTGAAGGATAAATATGCAGAAGAAGAGAACCTTTTGGATCAGGTTCAGGCAGAGGACTTGAGAAAATTCGGTATGATTCCTGAATTTCTTGGCCGTCTTCCCATTGTGGTGACGCTCCAGGCACTGACAAAGGATTTCCTTGTTAAGATTCTGAAAGAGCCGAAGAATGCGATTCTGAAGCAGTACAAAAAACTGTTGTCCATGGATGAAGTTGAATTGGTCTTTGACGATGGAGCTCTGGAAGTCATTGCTGAGAAAGCTCTGGAGAAGAAAACGGGAGCAAGAGCTCTTCGTGCCATTTTGGAAGAATATATGCTGGATATTATGTACGAAATTCCGAAAGATTCCAATATTGGCAGAGTAACGATTACCAGGGAATATCTGGAGAATCGGGGAGGTCCTGTCATAGAATTGCGGGGCCAGTTCATCCCGGAAGAAGTGCCTTTGATTGAAACAAAGTAAAGATTATGGTATGATGACCTGCGTAGTCGAGGATAGTTGAAGGATTTCTTCCCTTACTGAGGAGAGATGGTATGAAGAATAATGGATTACAGAGCCAGTTGAACAAACTGCGGAAATGGCCGATATATCTGATACCGTTTTTGGCATTTTGGACTGTTTTGGAGTTTTGGATCAATTTTTATGCCGGAATCGTTATGATTGCCCTGGATATCAGTTATATTCTTTTTTTCATATGGTGGATTCTCCAGTGGAATTCCAGCATCAGCCAGTCTTTGGTGCATTTTGCCCAGGGATTTCATGAGGAACAGAAAGATCAGCTGACAAATCTGCCGGTTCCCTATGCTGTTTTTGATGGAGAAGGAGATTTATTCTGGTCCAACCATGCTTTCGATGAGTTGGTTCCCGAGGGATTGGAGGGGGATGAGACAGTAGCGCACCTGCTTCCCTATCTCAGTAAAAATCTTCCTCAGGATCAGATTAAGAAGAGTGAACATATTCAATGGAACGACAGGGCATATCAGGCGGACATTCAGAGAATTTCTCTGGAAGAACCCCTGTACTCTCTGTTTCTGTTTGATGAAACGAGTCACTTGGCTGCTCTGAAGGAGATCGAGGAGCAAAAATCCGTAATCGGACAGGTTTATATCGATAACTATGAAGAGGTCATGAACAGTGCGGAGACCGTTCGTCAGTCTTTGCTGGCTGCTCTGATTGAAAGAAAGATCAATAAATATTTTGCAAATTACGATGGGGTTGTCCGGAAGACAGAGAAGGACAAATTTATTGTCTTTATGAGAAAGAAAAGTCTTCTGGAAATCCAGGAGGACCGCTTTTCTGTGCTGGAAGATGTGAAGACTTTGAATATTGGAAATAATATTGCGGTTACACTCAGTATCAGTATGGGTACCGATGGCGGTTCCATGGAACAGAATAATGAATATTCTCGTAATGCCATGGATCTGGCCCTGGGAAGAGGCGGCGATCAGGCTATTGTAAAGACTCCCGAATATACCAAATATTACGGAGGAAAAACCCAGCAGCAGGAAAAGAATACAAGAGTAAAGGCCAGGGTAAAAGCTCAGGCTTTGAGGGAACTGATGGTGAGCAGAGATCAGATTCTGATCATGGGCCATAAGATTCCGGATATGGATTCCTTTGGTGCGGCTGTAGGAATTTATCGGGCTGCTGCCACCCTGGGAAAAAGAGTTCATATTGTTATGAATGAACTGAGCTCTTCGATCAAACCCATGATTGCCCGTTTTCAGAATAATTCAGAGTATCCGGCAGATCTCATTATCAATAACGAGAAGGCTTTGACCCTGCTGGATGGCAATACGATTGTCATTGTTGTGGATGTAAATCGTCCCAGCTATACGGAATGCTCTGCTTTGCTGGATAAGGCAGCAACCATCGTCGTACTGGATCATCATCGTCAGGGTGGAGAGACCGTACGTAAGGCAACCTTGTCTTATATTGAACCTTATGCTTCTTCCGCCAGTGAGATGGTTGCAGAGATACTTCAGTATTTTAATGACAACATGAAGATCCGTCCCATTGAAGCAGAGTCTCTTTATGCGGGAATTGTAATGGATACAGACAACTTTGTGAATAAAACCGGGGTCAGAACCTTTGAAGCGGCAGCATTTCTTCGACGTCATGGTGCAGATGTTACAAGGGTGAGGAAGCTGTTTCGTGAAAAAATCGAGGATTCCAAAGCAAAGGCCATTACCGTCAGCAATGTGGAGATGTTTGAAGACTGTTTTGCCTTCAGCATCTGTCCCGGAGACGGCATTGAGAGCCCTACCATTGTGGGGGCTGAGGCAGCAAATGCCCTGTTGGATATTATTGGAGTAAAGGCATCTTTTGTCTTTACGGAATTTAACGATACGATTTATATCAGTGCCAGATCCATTGACGAAGTCAATGTTCAGCTGATCATGGAACGTTTGGGCGGCGGCGGCCATTTGAGTATTGCCGGTGCCCAGCTGAAAAACTGTACGGCAGAAGAAGCAAAAGAAAAGGTTCAGGAAACTCTTCTGGAGATGCTGGAAGAAGGAGCGATCTGACACAAAACATAGGAGGATATTATGCAGATTGTATTATTGGAAGATGTAAAATCCCTGGGTAAAAAGGGTGATATTGTAAAAGCAAACGATGGATATGCCAGAAATTTTATCCTTCCCAAAAAGCTGGGAGTAGAGGCAACTCCTCAGAATCTTGCTAAATTGAAACAGCAGAAAGCCCATGAGGCCAAGATTGCTGCTCAGATTCTGGAGGAGGCAAAGCAGCTTGCTGCAAATCTGGCCGATAAGACTCTGACCATGAAGGTAAAAGTAGGAGAAGGCGGCCGTCTTTTCGGAGCAATCACTTCCAAAGAAATTGCTCAGGAAGTAAAGAATCAGTTCCAGCTTGAACTGGATAAGAAGAAAATTGTTCTGCCGGATCCCATCAAGACTCTGGGTAAACATGAGGTGAGTGTAAAGCTTCATAAAGATGTGACGGCAGTTCTGACTGTAATGATCGAGGAACTGTAAGTGGGAGAACATTTCCTCTCTGGATGGAATCAGATAGGAGTGCGGATATGGAAGAGAATCTGATTAAACGTGTATTGCCTCACAGTATAGAGGCAGAACAGACAGTAATCGGTGCCATGATTCTGGATAATGAAGCAATTGCTGTCGTAGAGAATATAATAACAGGGCAGGATTTTTATCATCGCCAGTATGGCATTATTTATGATACCATGACGGAGTTATATGAAGAGGGTCGTCCGGTTGATCTGCTTACGCTTCAGGATCGTTTGAAGGAAAAAGATGTTCCTCCGGAGGTCAGCAGTCTGGAATATATCGGTGATCTCATTGCTTCGGTTCCTATTTCCGCCAATGCCAAGTATTATGCAGAGATTGTTTATGAAAAATCGGTTCTTCGCAAGCTGATTCATGCTTCAGAGGATATTGCCAACAACTGTTATGCAGGTAAAGATAAAGTCGAAAATATTTTAGCCGATACAGAAAAGAAAATATTCGACGTTCTGAATCAGAGAAAAAGCGGAGATTATGTTCCGATTCAGGAAGTCGCACTGAATGCGCTGGAGCGGATTCATAAAGCTTCCCGTACCAAGAATCCGGTAACGGGAATTGCCACGGGATTTACGGATCTGGATCGCCAGCTGTCCGGACTTCAGCCCTCCGACCTGATTTTGCTGGCAGCACGACCTTCCATGGGAAAGACCGCTTTCGTTCTGAATATTGCCCAATATGCCTGTTTTCGAAAAAACATCTGTACCGCCATTTTCAGTCTGGAAATGTCAAAGGAACAGTTGGTAAACCGTCTTTTCGCCATGGAAGCCCGAGTGGATGCTCAGGCTCTTCGTACAGGAAATCTGAATGATGAAGACTGGGACAATCTGGTAGAAGGCGTGAATACAGTGGGACGTTCCAAATTGATTATTGATGATACTCCTGGTATCAGTGTCAGTGAAATGCGTACCAAATGCCGAAAATATAAATTGGAATTTGGGCTTCAGCTGATTATCATTGACTATCTCCAGCTGATGAGCGGCAGCGGAAACAGAAGCTCTGACAATCGTCAGCAGGAAATTTCTGAGATTTCCCGTTCCCTGAAAGCCCTGGCCCGGGAACTGGAATGCCCGGTGATTGCCTTATCCCAGCTCAGCCGAGCCGTGGAAAGCAGAGCGGACCATCGTCCTATGCTGTCGGATTTGCGTGAATCCGGAGCTATTGAGCAGGATGCCGATGTAGTAATGTTCCTTTATCGTGATGATTATTACAACAAAGACAGTGCCGCGAAGAATATTTGTGAGGTTATTGTAGCAAAGCAGAGAAATGGTCCCATTGGAACCGTAGAGTTGGTATGGCTGCCGAATTACACGAAATTTGTTAATATCAAAAAGTAGAGTAGAAGAAGTGGGGCAGCAACAGCATTATTTCTGTTAAAAAAAGACGGTAAAAAAGTCTCAGACTCTTTTACCGTTTTTTGCTTTTGCAGGAAAAATTACTGCTCTTTCGCTGCCAGATATTCATTGATGGCATTTACCAGGGTTTCGGTTTCAATACCGTGAACCATGCATGCTTCATCTAAAGATTCGCCCTGAGAAGAGGGGCATCCAACACAGTGCATGCCTGCGCCCATCAGAATGGGAACAATGTTGATATCCATGTTAATGATTTCGCCAATCAACATTTCTTTTGTTACTTTAGCCATAGGAAATTAGCCTCCTTCCTGCTATAGTCAGACTGTTTCAAATTTTTTAAAGTCTGTCTGGAACATTATATAACAAAGGTTAGGGGATTTCAACTGATTTTCTTATGGTAAACAGACTGTCTGTATTTATCTGTTTCCGGGTTAAAATATTGGAAACGATATGAAAAAAATGAAGAAAAAGGTTCTTAATGAAATATTTTATTACGGATATTCCCGTTTAATGTTGAAAATTCACTTGAATTCTTCATGTTAGTGTATTACAATAATGGAAAATCTAGTTGAAGGAGGAATCGTCCAATGGCATATGTAATTAGTGATGATTGTATCAGCTGTGGTGCTTGTGCTGCTGAGTGTCCTGTAGAAGCTATTTCTGAAGGCGACAGCAAATATGAGATCAACGCAGATGTTTGCATCGAATGCGGAACCTGCGAAGGAACCTGCCCTAACGGAGCTATCTCCGCTGAGTAATTATTATAAGGCAGATGTACA
This sequence comes from Clostridiales bacterium, assembly GCA_029007785.1. Classification (GTDB taxonomy): domain Bacteria; phylum Bacillota; class Clostridia; order Lachnospirales; family Lachnospiraceae; genus UBA3305. Next base: position 12,157 of record JAQXIM010000021.1, read on the forward strand.
TGAACGTGAGAAGCGCTACCATTCGTTATATTCGGATGGGCGCTTCTTTTGTTTTGCAGGAATGGATATGCAAAACTGCTGTATATTCGAAAGAGGCCGTCTTTGGCAGCCTCTTTCGAATATAACAAGAGATATACGGAAATTTTGAATTCCGGCATCCTCCTTTTATACTTAATTCTTTTTTTTCTTTCGAAAGGCCATGATGGGCGGCTTGGCAGCAGCAGCCTCAGCCCGGGCTTTTCCATTTTTTTGCATGGAACGAAGGGATTCATCCAGTTTCTTAAAGCGTTCTTCTTCCCTTTCCTCCTTTTCCCGGAAGGCATAATTGATCTCCTTCAAAAGCCGGTCACCTACCTGACTGCTCACGGTCTGGCACAGCATGGGATTGTTCCGGATCAGAGCTTCCGACATGATGTTTGTCATGATATCCTGAAACTGCTGCATTTTTACTTCCTGCTGGTGTTGAATTTCTTCTTCGCTGGGTACATAGAGGTCGGTTTTCGGAGCGGTATCTCCATAGAGAATGTCACGGATGGTCTTCAACTGGTATCCTTTTTCCTTTAGCTCTTGTATTTCCTGAAATAACTGGATATGTTCTCGAGTGTAATAACGGTGCCCCAATTCATTTCGCGGCACTTCCAGGTTCAGTTCTTCTTCCCAATAGCGAAGTACGTGGGCTTCCACCCCCGTTTCCCGGGAAGCTTCCGAGATAAGATAACGACGTTCTTCCATTCAATATGCCTCCTGTATCCGTTGGGTTCAGGCACAGTCCGAAATGCCTGTCTTTCTGTGCTCTGTTATTTTGAATATACCCTTTTCCGCATCGGCGCAAATGGATTGGCAGCATCATCATACACCTGCGGAGGTTTTTCTGGAGATACACCAATTCGGCGCATACGGGTTTAGGGTCATTATAGTATGCCTCCGGGAAATCTGGCAAGAAAATACGATCGTGACCTTTCGACAGAAAAAGAATCGACAGAGCAGGACGCTCTGTCGATGAATGATGTTTTATTCAAAGGGATGCAGATCCTTTTCGGAATACGGCGGAAAAGGAAGGAAGAAAAGCAGCCTAACGAGCCAGATTCTGCAGAGCCTGATCGGCAGTGAGAAGTTCAAAATGCTCCTGATAATAGGCTTCGGTGGCTGGATTGCTGCGGATTCGTTCGCCATATTCGGTAAGAACATTACAAATCTTGTTAAATTCTTCCGGTGTGTGATTGGACTTATGGGCAACGAGATAGTATTGATGATCATGGTCAGATTTGTAAAGGGAATTCTTTCCCTGGTAAATACCATGAAGTACCCGGGCAGCAGAAATAAGGGGATCCAGTTTCTGGAAACAGAAAATGGAAGAAATGTGAATATCCGGAACGGATGTTTCTTTCGATTCGGTATTTTCCAGAATTTGATTTAAGGCATCCAGAATATCCCCGGCAGATCCGGTGAAAACAGGTTCCGGAGCAGGTTCGGATTCATTCTCTGTGTCCTCAATTCCCGGTGCAAATTTGGCAAAACGTGTATCGAGTTCATCCGGATCTTCAATTTTTGTTATGATCAGCATAATTCCTTCGCTGGAAAGTGGAATTGCTTCAATCATCAGTGGAATATCATCCACATGGAAATCCAGTTCATTCCCTGCCTTTTCAATCATTTCACGAAAAAGACCACGGGCTTTATCACCGCCGTAAGCCAGCTCCAGCAGGGAAAGCTGACGTGCTCTCAAGTCACTATAATTTAAGGTGCATCGAATTTGATTTTCACTAATCTTCTCGATTTTCATTTTATCACTTCCTATCTTGCTATAAAATTCAGAAGATCATAAAAGCAAAAGTATCATTGCTCTCATTTCCGGCACATGGAACTATTAAAAACATACAAATAAAACAACGATATAAATATCAGAATCCAGACGGATTTTATATTTACATTAGTATACCCTAAATAAGTAGGTATTGCAAAGGAATATTATGTGAATGAAACATAAAATTTTAATTACAAAGGCGACAAAATGAAGCAGGTTGTTGCGTGACCGATAAAGGGAAAGCAGGTAAGATAAAAACGCAGGTATTCATGATTTCATCTTTCATACGTACGGGAAGGAAACTGTCCGGAAGGAGACAGGGATAGGATTCAGAATGAGGCGAATATCCAGTGAGAAGAGTCATTAAGAAATCGTATCACCAGAGCCCAGGGACAGTAAAACCTGCAGAAACAGGAATACTTGGTTGTTTCTGTGCTTTTTGGAAACTGTTAATGAGATAGGGTCTGGGAGCATGGCAAATAAGAAAAAGAAAAATACCATATGTCACGAAAACGATCTGATGATTTATCAGAACCTGCCAGCCTGTGGACAGGCGGGAAGGTTTCTTTTCCGGAAGCCGGACCGGTATCGGCATCCGCCATTGCCGATATTTGCTGTGTACAGGAGACAAGCATGTATATTTGATTTTGTATCGGATTCTTTGGGAAATGATGTCAAAGAGATTACGGTTGGACCGTATTCAGAATAAGCCGGAATATAAATACCCTTCTGTCCGAGAAGAAGCCCGACACAGATTACGAACCGATGAAAAATCAGATCCCAAATCAACTTTTCCGGTGGGGATCTTTCCAGGGACGGCGATCATCCCGGAATTGGAAACCATGCCGGGGAAATGCCGGAGACGGCAATCGTTTTTGAAGGTCTTTTCATGGCAATTGTTTTTGACGGCCCTTTCATTGAAAAAGAGAACTGCCTATGATATAATACTTTTTAAGTATGCCGTGCAGTCCTTCATTGGTTAACGTTTTTTCTCTGTTAATCAATTCTGTTCGGTGAAGGAGGCAGTTTATGAGAAGAACTTCAAGACGACATGTGAAATCAAGAAAAACACTTCCCGTACGAATTGTAATTGGGTTAATCTGTTTGATAGCCATCATTGGAGTGGCCGGTGAATGGATCAATCGGAGAATCCCTACTAAAGAGGCAGCGAATCTTCAGGAATTATATGGAGCAGAGGAAGGTTATATCCCTGTAATTGCCAATCATCAGTGGATTGAACAGGATGCATTATGGGAAAACGGTCATGCATATCTGGAATATGAAGTGATTAAAAACGAATTGAATGGACGCTTTTACTGGGATGAAGAAGAAAAACTTCTTCTTTACACTTTCCCGGAGGAAACCGTCGTTTGCGATGCGGAGACAGAGTTTGATGATGCTCCCGTCTTTCTGGAAAAAGGTGAAGAAGTATATATTTCTTTATCCTATGTGGAAAAATACTCCGATATCCGTGTAGAGCTTTTTTCCGATAATCTTGAGAGAATCGTCCTTCAGACGGAATGGGGTGAGGAAGAGATTTCCTCTGTAAAGAAAAACGCGGCTGTACGCGTGAAGGGGGGAATCAAGAGTCCTGTGATCACAGAAGTGGAAGCAGGTGAGCAGGTCATCATCCTGGAAGAGATGGATCATTGGGCCAAGGTCCAGACTGCCGATGGGTGGATTGGATATATGAAGAAAGATCAGATGGAAGAATCGGAGACAGTGGATGTTCAGAGTGACTTTGAAGAACCGGAGTATACGAATATTTCCGTTGACTATGATATCTGTATGGTTTGGCAGCAGGTATTTGATAACAGCGGAGAAGAGCAGCTTAAAAGTCTGGTGAAAAAGAAAACCAGCGTAACAACCATGGCACCGACCTGGTTCTCCATTGACAGCGAGGATGGAGGCTTCTCCAGTCTGGCCAGTGAGTCCTATGTGAAATATGCTCATAAAGCAGGGCTCGATGTATGGCCGGTGCTGGAAAATGTAAATCATGGTGATGTGGATATGGTCCAGCTTCTGAGCCGAACGTCCAGCCGAACAAAATTGATTCAGAATTTAATGGAGGAGCTGGAACGAAGCGGAGCAGATGGATTAAATGTGGATCTGGAAAATCTCCCGGAAGAAGCAGGTGACGGATTTATCCAGTTAGTAAGGGAACTTTCCGTAGAATGCCGGAAAAGAGGTCTTGTTCTGTCTGTAGATAATAATGTTCCGTCTTCCTGGACAGATCATTATAATCGACAGGAACAGGGAATCGTGGCAGATTATGTGGTAATTATGGCATATGATGAGCATTACAGCGGATCAGAGCCTGGTTCCACAGCGTCTCTCGACTTTGTGCAGAAAGGCATTGTCAATACGCTGAAGGAAGTTCCGGCAGAAAAAGTCATCAATGGAGTTCCCTTTTATACCAGATTGTGGAAGGATGACATTACTTCTTTGACTTCCGAAGCCATGGGTATGGAGTCTGCTCAGGCATTTGTAGAAAAGTATCAAGTGGAACCGGAATGGCAAAGTGATGTGGGACAGAATTATGTCCGGGTGGAAGATGGAGATATCATCTATCAGCTCTGGCTGGAGGATGAGGATTCCATGGAGTCACGTTTGCAGATGATCGACTCCTATAAACTGGCAGGTGTGTCTTTCTGGAAACTGGGAATGGAAGATTCAGGTATCTGGAAAACCATCGGGAAGTTTTTTGAGTAATAGAATCAATCCCCATTGCTGCCTGACCCGGCAATAACAAATGGGGCGAGTAAAAGATAAAGAGAAAAATAATAAGAGTAAAGTAATACGAGCAAAATAATAAGAGAAAAATAGTAAGAGTAAAACAATAAGATAAAAAAGGACCATCTCCTATAAGGAGATGGTCTGATACGCTATATGAGCTTCCTGCATGATGGTTTCTTCCCGGTGCTGACAGGTGAAAAGAAAAACCTGGCCTGGGTAGAACTCAGACAGCCAGGATAAGGTTTCCCGAATTCGATCCGAGTCGTACATGGCAAAGCTCTCATCCAGAAGGATGGGGACAACATCGTCTGGCCAGAAAAAGTCGATACAGGCGATGCGGAGGGAAAGATAAACCTGATCCAGTGTACTGCAGCTAAGGGATTTCAGTTCCACCGGTGTGTGGTTATGTTCCAATGTAATATGAAGTTCATCATCTATGAGAAGACGATCGTAGCATCCTCCCGTGATCTGGGAGATCAGTTCGGAAGCCTTTGCCTGAAGATAGGATCCGAAAGAATCAAAGGCGGTGACGGACAATTCATTAATGGTCTGTATTGCCAGATCAATGGCTGCGATTTCTTCCGAACATTCTTTATTTCTTTCGAGAAGAGGCTCCAGTTCCTCTATCTGCAATTCCAATTCCCTTATTCTTTCATCCAGTTGGGTTTTCTGCCACATTTCCTGCTTTTTTGCATCCAATTGAATCATGAGACGATCCAGTTCTTCCTGCAGTTTCAGAATATGTTCGGTAATGCTTCGTTCTTCCTTATGGAGCTCATTTAAAAGGGCTCGTCCGGATCGACGGGAATTCAGCATATCTATCAGATCCTGAAGAATCTCCGGGCTGATATGATTCGGAGGTTCCGGAAGTACTTTCTGACAGAGATCCAGAAGATCCCGATCGACATACCGAAAGGCCAGCTGGGCTTTTGCCCTTTTTTTCGAAACATGGAACAGAAAAAAAAGAAGAATTCCCAGAATAATCAAGGCAAGGCTGGCCAGTCCTCCGCGGGTAATCATGGAAAAAAGCCCGAAAATGATAGACAGAATGCTGAGGAAAAAGGTGCATAAAGTCAGAACGGGGAAGAAATGGCCAGCATTTCCCGGAAGAGGCTCGGGATAGCGTTCCTTCAGTTTTTCTCTCCGATCAAGAAGACGCTGACACTTTTGGGCATCTTCCAGTACGGGATCCCAGTTTTCTTCCTGGGGAGCATTCAAAACGCTTTCCTGAATACGGATCTCTGCAAGAAGGCCGGTACGCTTTGCCTTTTCCGTCTCGATTTGATTTTGAAGGCGGGATTTCTCCTGTTCCCACTCGGGTAATTCCTGGGACGATATCATTTGTGCCTGTTCTTCCAGAATCTGACTCTTTTGCAATTCCAGGTTCTGGAGCTGCTGCTCCGCTTCTTTGGAATAGAGCTGTTCCCAACGGCGGCGTTCCTTTTTCAATGATTCTTTTGCCTGAGTTATGTCCAGGGCCGCAGAGCCGGAAGTCCGGAGATTGACGATATGATTCCGCAGCTGCTGGGGAAATTCTTTGGATGTGGCAGCCTGAAGCTGTCCCAGAGAAATGGTATTCCGGTAGAGAGGCAGAGTCATCTGATTGAGAAATTGATAATACTCTGTGTCAGTAATATTTAACTGACGGTTGTGGGTTTCATCCATCAATGTATATCCTTTTGGATCCTTTTTGAAATTACGATAGATCGCATAGAGGGTATCATTTTGGGTGAATTCCAAGACGCCTCCGTAAGTACTGCTTCCTTCTTCCGGATAATACCGGGAGTAGATATCATGAGAAGCCGCTTTGCCTCGACCCCGTTCCATACCAAAGAGCATGGACTCCAGAAAGGCATGGAGAGTGGATTTTCCACTTTCGTTGGGGCCATAGATTACATTGATGCCATCGGAGAACTCCAGGGTACGATTCTGAAGCTTTCCGAAATGATTGATATGAAGTCGATTATATTTCAAGAGAGTTCTCCTTTAGTCTTTCGGATCCAGCAGGGCACGCAGTCCGTAGTAGAGTGCCTTTTCTTCCCGGGAATTCGCTTCCGCACCGGAAAAATGGTGAATATAATGAGAGATCAAATCGTGGGCATGTTCTTCTTCCAGATGTTCCAGATTATACTCGGGGATTGTCTGATCCGTTACATCCACGATTCGTCCTGCTTTTTGGATCAGTTCCTTATCAAACCGGACTTCCGGATCCCGGAAGCCTTCCAGTGTAAGCCGATAAATGGCTCCCACATCCGGCGGCAGTTTTTGTTTCAGTGTATCAGCGATCTGGGCAGATGTGGTGTCCCGATTTACCGTCAGAGAGATCGTGTGGTACTGGCCGGAGGCACAGGGATACCAGCGAAAACGGCAGCCCTTTTCATCCAAAGTACCCATAATGAAACCGCGTTTTCCTACGTCTGATTTATCCATGGGTTCCGGGGATCCGGCATAGGCGATGGATGTTTCCTGAGAGATTCGCGGCTGGTGGATATGACCAAGGGCGACGTAATGAAAACCTGCCAGGCTTAATCGTTTCCAGTGAATCGGAATATGAGTATCATCTCCCCCATGAGCCAGCAGAATGTGATAGCGTCCGTCGGATGGAGCATGGAGATTATCGTACAGAGGCTCCGTGATTTCCTGGCGATGATAGCTGAAACCATGCACTTCCACATTGAGATCCTCAAAATAGACAGAAGACATGGTTTCTGAGGTGAGAATTGTTACGTTGGACGCCCAGGGATATATCAGATAAGGTGAGGTATCCCGGATATAATCGTGGTTACCGGCAATCATAACCACTTTGGTATTGGGAATGGTCGAAAAAAGGTAGTTAACTTCCTTGCATTCTGAGCTTAGGGGCTGACGATGAAAAAAATCACCGGCAATCAGAAGCAGATCGACCTGCTTTTTCTGAGCGGTAGAAATAATTCGGCGAAACGTATTCCAGATTGCCTGGGAACGTTCTTTTCCCCAGGGCATATCTTTGTCCGGAGACGCCCCGAGATGTATATCTGCTGTATGTAAGAATAACAAAATTGCTGCCTCCCGATTGGAATAGTAACATAAGGCTTGGGATTCCCTCTATTGATGTTGAAAAAAAATTTTCACACAAGAGGGCATCTGTAGTTAATATTATAATTTATTTTTTGAAATGATGCAACAATACCATAAATCTCTTTTCTTTTGTTCTTCAGTATGATATAATAATAACATAAATTATTTATCAACTGAATTTTGTAATAGATATTTCATACAAAACGTCGACAGCATTTTCAGTTGAAATTTAGTATGATATAGATACCGGATAAAATGTCCGGTATAATATAGTTGAATTTGTATCTTTTGTTAGAACGGGGTGGATACACATTCAGCGTGAGAGAAGAAGGGGTGGTTTTGTGGTTAAGAAAAAAATGATTGCCATGCTTCTGGCAGGTGGACAAGGAAGTCGCTTGGGGGTTTTAACAGCAAAAGTTGCAAAACCTGCAGTCTCTTTTGGCGTAAAATATCGGATCATCGATTTTCCTCTGAGTAACTGTGTGAATTCCCAGGTAGATACGGTTGGTGTTTTGACTCAGTATCGTCCGCTTCGATTGAATGCCCATATTGGAATCGGTATTCCGTGGGATTTGGATAAGAGATCCGGTGGTGTCAGCATTTTGCCTCCGTATGAGAAAAGTGCAGATACCGAATGGTATACAGGTACGGCAAACGCGATCTATCAGAATATGGAATTTATGGAGAGATATAATCCGGACTACGTTCTGATTCTTTCCGGTGACCATATTTATAAGATGGACTATGAAGAAATGCTGCAAAACCATAAGAAAAACAACGCAGATCTTTCCATCGCCAGTATGCCGGTACCTTGGGAGGAAGCCAGTCGTTTTGGTATTGTCGTATCGGATGACGACGGAAGAATTACTGCTTTCCAGGAAAAACCGAAGGAACCCAAGAGTAATCTGGCATCCATGGGTATATATATTTTCAACTGGTCTGTGCTGAAGGAAGCTTTGATTGCTCAGAAAGATGTACCGGGCTGTGATTTCGGTAAGCATATCATCCCGTATTGTTTTGATAATGGAAAGCGCTTGTTCACATATGAGTTTACCGGTTATTGGAAGGATGTCGGAACCCTGAGTTCTTATTGGGAAGCCAATATGGAATTAGTAGATCTGGTTCCTGAGTTCAACCTGTATGAAGATTTTTGGCAGATTTACACCCAGACAGATACCTTGCTGCCTCAGTATATGGCAAAAGGAGCATCGGCAGAGAGGTGTATTATTGGCGGAGGTTCCGAGATTTACGGAACACTATGTCACTCTGTAATTGGTGCAAATGTAATAATTGGTGAAGGAAGCAAAATTCAGGACAGCATTATCATGGAAGGCGCAAAAATCGGCAGGAATGTTAAGATGAAGAAAGCGATTATTGCTGAAAATGTAGTGATTGGTGATAATGTAGTTCTGGGTGAAGGTGTCTATGCGGAAAGCAAACTGGATCCCCGGGTTTACAATAGCGATCTGGTAACTGTCGCAGAAAATTCGGTTATTCCGTCGGATGTAACGGTTGGTGTTAATACAGCCATCGTTGGTGTTACGGAGAAAGAAGATTATCCTGACGGCAGACTGGAAGACGGCGGATTTATTGTAAAGGAAGGTGGAAGAGCATGAAGACATTAGGAATTATTTTGGCTGGTGGAAACAGCAAGCGGATGAAAGAGCTTACCAGCAAACGTGCGATTGCCGCAATGCCCATTGCCGGCAGCTTTCGTGCTATTGATTTTGCTCTCAGCAATATGAGCAGTTCTCAGATCGGTACGGTGGCTGTTATTGCACAGTATAGTTCCCGTTCTCTGAATGAGCATCTGAACTCCTCCAAGTGGTGGGATTTCGGAAGAAAACAGGGAGGTCTGTATCTCTTTAATCCGACCATTACTCCGGATAATAAAGAATGGTACAGAGGAACGGCCGATGCCATTGCACAGAATCTGGATTTCCTGTATGAACGCCATGAACCCTATGTGGTTATTGCTTCCGGTGATGGTATCTACAAACTGGACTATAATGAAGTGATTGCTTATCATAATGCACATGATGCTGATATAACGGTAGTATGTAAGGATGTGCCGGAAGGAACGGATGTAAGCCGCTTCGGAGTTGTGTCAACAGACAGCGAAGGCCGGATTACAACCTGGGAAGAGAAACCCGTTCAGTCTGCTCTGACCACCATTAACTGTGGTGTTTATATCATTCGCCGCCGTCTCCTGATTAGTTTGATGGAACAGTGTCTGGAGATGGAGTGGACCGATTTTGTAAGAGATGTATTGGTTCGTCAGAAGAACGTAAGAAAGATTATGGCATACCGGATGGATGGTTTCTGGACCAATATTACAACGGTAGATGCTTACTATAATGCCAATATGAGCTTCCTGGATCCGGAAATTCGTCACCATTTCTTCAGCGAATATCCTGTGGTACAGACAAAGGTCGATGATTATGCTCCCGTTAAGTATAATGCCGGTGCTCAGGCGGTGAACAGTCTGTTGTGTAACGGTGTGATCATGAATGGAATGGTAGAGAATTCTATTTTGAGCCAGAAAGTCTATGTGGGCAATCACAGTCAGGTTAAGAATTGTATTGTTTTAGGTGATGCATATATCAGTGACAATGTTAATCTGGAATACTGTATTGTGGAATCCCATACAAAAATTGAAGAGGGAACTGTGCTGAAAGGTACCCCGGATAACATTAAGATTATCAGAAATTGAAAAACAGATCATCCTGCTGCAGGAAATCGCTGAAATATGCACGCAGACAGGAGGCTTATGAAAATTACGGATATTAAAGTTCGCTTAATGTATGAACAAACCAGTCGGGTCAAAGCTACGGTCTCGTTGACTTTGGATGGTTGTATGGCCATTCATGATATTCTTATTGTGGAAGGAGATCGTGGACTTTTTCTGGCTATGCCGAGCAGAAGATGTTCGGATGGTATATACCGTGATATCATACATCCTTTAAATCAGGATACCAGGGCAGCCATTTCAAAGCTTTGTCTTCAGGCATATGATTGTGAGAAGAAAAAGCAGAATGTCTGCATTTCTGGAAAAGCAACTGCAATTTAATTTTAATAGAGAAAAGCAATCTGCACCATATTTTGCCGTAAGATTCAGCGTGAAGAATCCGACAGAAAAGGGCAGATGAGACATCGTGAATGAAGAGGGAGAATTCTGTAAAGGATTCTCCTTTTTCATTGTACCCGATGGACACAGATGGATTTTCAGTCTGGGGCGAAAGCGGATAAGGGGGCAATAGTACCGACTGTGAAAAAATGTGAAAAAGTGTAGATCTGGAAAAGAATATGAAAAAAAGTAGATGGTGAAAGCTGACGATGATTCCGGAACAACCGTTTTTGTACAGAAGTATGAGAAAATGTAAGAAGATAAAAAGTGTAGATGATGAAAAATAACGATGATTGAAAGACTTCGAAAAAGAATTATACTAATATCACCTGATTTTGTGCAGTCAATGAGCGTATTGGAAGATTGCCAGGGGAAAATCAGGTGTCGTCAAGAGCCTTTTGTCTTTTGATTCGCGGATAGTGAATCCGTTTCACGGATTCATGGAATGGTTTGTGCGATGGAGATAAGAGAAGACGGCGAACAAGGCAACTCGTTGTGGACAAGAGAAGGAGGAATAAGTATGAAGATGAGCAAAAAAATCTTCGCCTCTCTGCTGACGATGGTTATGATGTTGGTTATGGCCAGCAGCGTATTCGCAGCAGGAATGTCCTCTGGAAGCACGCAGAAAGCAGCTTCCTATCAGGACATGGATGCCATCACGGAAATGACGATTGATTATACTCAGTCGGCACAGATTCCGCTGGATGGTTGGTACAGTAAAACTTTTGAAGACGGACGTACCGTCAAAATGTATTTCCCGGAATATGCTACCTGCCGTGCTTATTTTACGGTTGTAGCTGCTCCTGCCGGAGTGAAAGATGTACAGGCATGGGCAGATAAGATGGGCTTTACCGAACTCATGGAAGAGAGAGGTGAAATCCTGGCAATTCTGGAAGCGGACAAAAAATGGAAGGATCTGGATACAGAGCTTGCCTATGTAACGGAAGCTATGAATTTCCTGAAGTCCGGAAGAAATGCCAATAATGTGGCAATGTTTGCCAATTATGGATGCTTCTATCTGGTAGGTTATGAAGGCGGTGCAGCTCCCATGGAAGCATGGTCTGCTGAAAATCCGATTTGGGTTGTAAGCCAGGCTTTCATCAGTGGCCGCAGTGCAGGTTCTTCTTATCTGAAAGAAGTAGGCGCTAAGACTTACGATGCAAGAAACAGTGTCGCTTTTGAAGGTGAAGAACTGAGTCGCGGGGAAGTTCCCGTTCCGACCTGGTTTGTAAACTACAGTTCTTTTGATGCCAGCGTAAGATATTGGAAATCTGCCAATGACTGCAAAATGATTCCCAATGGTATGCTTCTCAGTCGTACATACTGGCAGACGAAAGATTCTGATGCTTTGTCTACGGAATATCCTAATGAGTGTACAACGGAAAATCACGGTATTTCTCAGGTGAAAATGTCTTATGCTCTGACGGTTAAGGCAGATGCACTGGCAGATTTCCTGTATGATTACACTCGTTATAATACTTCTTATGCATACAGCAATGCTCTTGGTGAGCGTATGGAATACACGGGTGTTCGCGTAGCTGCTCAGGCTGCTGCTCAAAGCGCAGAGTATCTGACGGAAGAGCAGAAAATGAGCTATGGAAAGACCATTACTGCTGCAGACGGCAAAGAATATGATGGTTATTATGTTCTGGCCCGTGAGCAGGCAGACGCTCCGAAAGGAATGTTTGAATCTGGTATTTTCGCTTATTCGGATGATAACAATGATGGTGTAATGGATGCCAGAGAATATCTGATGTACATTCCTGACAGTGCAAAAGGAACAAAGGCTCCTGTTATGCTGCAGATGCCCGGCGGCGGACAGAGTTCTGCTGTAGGCTTTGACTCCACTCAGTGGTGGCGTGTAGCAGATGAAGAAGGTCTGGTTGTTATTGTTCTGAATGAAGCTTATAACAATGGCGTTGCTCTGACCTGGAAGAATGCGGATATGGCCTATTATGCTATGACAGATTTGCTGGCTAAGAAGGTGGACGGAGTAGATGTAGACATTGACTGGTCCAGAATTTATGCTTCCGGTCATTCTCAGGGATCTCTGCAGAGCCATCTGCTGGCTACTCAGCATCCGGAATTCTACGCTGCTGTAGGAACTACTTCCGGCATCGGCGGAGACGGAACCGGTGTCAACAAGGTGATCCCGGCCATGATGATCAGTGGTGAATTTGATATGCCGGATATGATTCCCAGCCTTTTTGAAGGACAGGCAAAATTCCAGAACTGGGCAAAATATCTGATTCATGCAAATGGCTGTCTGGGTGATCTGGAAGGCGGATATGCTGAAGAAGAATGGGGACGTACCTCCATTTACAGCTGGTCCAATGAACAGGGTATCAGCCTGTTTAAGTGGGGACAGACTCACCTTCGTGAACATAACTGTGTACCGGCTGATATTCCGAAACTGTGGGATTTCGTTTCCAAATTCAGTAAAGATGAAAACGGCGACCGTTACTACAGTGAATCCGGTTTTGAAAAAAATGATTCTGTAAAAATTGAAAAGAAAGAAATTGCTGACGAAGAAATTGAAAGTCTTCAGGGCTTCACAACTCTGACCTGGTATGGACAGCAGCTGTACAAAGTAGAAGTTACTTATAAGAATGATGTCAGTGATATTCGCGTCAATGCTTCTGATTTCCGTCTGATGGATCGCGGCTACAGCAATCCTGCTTTTGGTATGATTACTATTACGGATGTAGAAGTAGACAAAAACGTAGTTACTCTGTATACCAATGTAGATACTGCGGCTACCGGCGAACGTTCCAAGAACCCTCTGGGCCTTGCCTGCACCGGACCCTGGTATTATGACAAAGATGGTACTCTGTTCTATGGCAGAAATGACGATGATGAATTTGAAAACAATACCACCGGAAAGGGCTATCAGGCTCGTGCTACTCTGGAACTGAAATTCTTCTATAATGGACAGAGTGAAGAAGATGCACTGTGTCTGGCGGATGAGAAGGGTCAGTATACGGCAGTGGATGGATGGCTCCCTTCCGACAATGGAATCTGGGATGAATTCAAAGATCTGGAAGATGAAGTGAAGATACCCAGCACCACCGGTATTGAAGGCGACTATGTTCGTGCAAAATTCTTTGCTCCTGAAGAAGCAGCAGAAGCAGCAAAGAATGGTTCCGATGAGAAATTCCCTCTGGTTGTTTCCATGACTGGTACCGGTACTTCTTATTGGGACTTGAACGACGGTATTACTCCTGACACCACCAATAACTATGGTGTAAACCTGAACTTCGACGGTACCGTATATCGTTGGGTTGAAGCTTATAAAAACGGCGGAACTCCTGTCATCGCCATGTCCATCCATGACCGTCAGGTTTATGAAGGTTCCATGGCAGAAGGAACGGATTATAAGTTCTGGGAAGATGACAAGGCTGTTATCGAGTACATGATCGAGCATTACAATGCTGATCCCGACCGTATTATCTTCACCGGAAACTCCGGCGGAACCGGTCGTACCAGCAAGATCAATGCAGAATATCCTGGACTGATCGATGTATTTATCAGCAACAATGGTTTTGTAGACCGCGGCTGGCTGGATCCGGAAACCGGCGGCTGGGATGGCATCTTCACCGAAGAAGACTGGAGAGAAGTAGCTGAGTCCGGTATGGCTATCTGGAGTCTGGTTGGACAGACCGATGGCGTATATGCAAGCACGATTCAGAAGAATCTGGAAACCATCAAGGGTTACTATCTGGATGCCGGCTATTCTGAGGAATGGTTCGAGGATAACTTCCATTACACCCTGTATCCTTCCAGCTTCTACAAATACTGGGGCGAGAGTGATCACTCTTCCACCAAGATGACCTATTGGTATTTCTTTGATCAGATTTATCGCGGACCCGATGCTGAGATTGTAAACGGTGAACTGGTTTACAAGAATGCATTGAATCCTGGAGATACCTATGAAATTACCGAAGGCGTAAAAGAAGCAGTAGAAGGCTTCAAGTACCCTGTTTATGACCAGTCTGTAATGGAATGGGCATTGAGCCGTGAGAAAAAAGCAAAACAGGATCTGCAGCAGCAGGTAACCAGCATTCAGGCTACCACCGTTCCCAACTTCTATGGACACAAAGTAAGTACCGTAGAAATCACCTTCGCAGAAGATACGGATGCAGCTGCTCTGGCAGAAGCAACCTTCACTCTGTACGATCGTGGATCCGCTAACCCTCAGTTCGGTGAAGTAAAAGTTACCGATGTGAAGGTAGAAGGAAATACGGTAATTCTGACGGTAGATCAG
>JAQXIM010000022.1 GCA_029007785.1 Clostridiales bacterium
CTTTCCTGTCAGCTCATTGCTGACTCCCAAAGGAAACTCCATTGTCAGTTCTGCATCTTCCAATTCATATTTCAGTCCTTTTTCGGTGACACCTGAGGCACGGTCCCCCAGACAGAATACAGAAAGGTAACCTTCCAGCCCTTCCTCGATTCGATAGGTTCCATTGGAAATCACCCGATACCAGGAGTCCACACCGATCAGAACCCCTTGGCCGCCTCGTTTGGCCAGATCCGTCAGCAGCTGAATATTAGCAATGGTATGGGAAATTCTACCGCCGGTTGCTCCATAAAAACAAAAATCCCGATACCCTCTTTTCCATCCTTCTTTTACGGCGGACAGCATATCCGTATCATCCTTTTCCGGTTTTAAGGGAATCACATTGGGATGATCCGGCCGATAGCCCAGAGAATCGAAATCACCAATTACCATGTCTGCCGGTATCTTCTTTTCCAGGCAATAGGCAAAACCACCATCTCCGGCGATAACAAAATCATCCTCCCCCGGTACCGGGCAGCCATCTCCAAAATCTCCGGCTCCAATCACATAACAAATACCCATATCTTTACTCCTTGTATGCTTCGTTTACAGACTTTCTCACGGAATCCTTCTATGATCTCTTTTCATTTTATCTCCTATGAGACCATAAGGCAATGATAATTGTCAGATAAGCCTTGCCATGGCAAATCTTCTGACTGCATTACACATTCAAAAACTCGATATCAGATGATAAATAACTTTGTTTTTAATTTAATAATTTGCATTTAATTTTATATAATACCATTGACAAGTTATTATTTCGTGCTATAATGGGCATTGTAATAAGGAAGGAGGCATCCACAAATGAGTAAAAGTGTCTACAGCCTTGTTCTTTCCGATGAGGTGGTAGAAGCCATTGACCAGCTGGCCTATTCCATGAATACCAGCCGCTCCAACTTAATCAATCAGATTCTGGCAGAGCATGTGTCCATGTCCACACCGGAAAAGAAAATGAGAGATATTTTCCAGTCTCTTCAAAACCTTATGGATGAAACATTCCAAATCCAGGACTTGGCTTCCGATTCCATGATGTCCATCCGCAGTCCGCTTCGATACAAATACAAACCAACCATACGTTATGGATTGGAGTTATATCCTCATTCCACTGCTGCCATGGGACGGCTGAAGATTTCTTTTCGAACCCAGAATACTCAGCTGATTCAGGCTTTGAACGGATTTTTCCAGATCTGGATTGTTTTGGAGAATCACTATATCGGCAAATATTTTCCCCAGGGAATTTCCTATACAAAAGAAAATGAACGTTACGTCCGGGAACTGAATTATCCGGCCAACCTGGAAAGCTGCAGCAGTGAAGATGCCGGAGAGTCCATTGGAACCTACATCAAAATGCTGGATGATATGATTAAATTGTATTTTTCCAACATCGATCTCGCCAGCGAACAGCTGACTGCTGTTCTGGAATCCAGGTACCGTCAGTATCTTTCCATTCCCCGTTTTCCCATCATTTAGTGAATGGCAGATGCAGCCGGATTGATCTCTTATATTTAAGAGAGTACAGAACAAGCACTTACGTTTGTTTCTGCTAAAACCAGTCTGATTTTAGCAGAATTTATCATATCCAAATGCAGTTTTCGTCGATTTTAAGAGTGCGAAGCGCAAATAATCGACGTTTGGCTCATTTGTCTGACAACTTATTTTATACAAAGTTTGGGGGTGTTTATATGAACGCACAAAAATTTACGCAAAAGTCCCTGGAAGCCGTCCAGGAAGCCCAGAATATTGCGATTGCAAATCAGAATTCTCAGATCACAGAGTTTCACCTTCTCTCTGCTCTCCTTACTCAGGAAAACGGATTAATTCCACAGTTATTTACGAAAATGACCATTGATCCCAATGAGGTTCTGAATCATGTTAACCGAACCATACATGGATACCCCAGAGTATCCGGAGAATCGACCAATCTTTATCTTTCCCAGAGTCTGAATCAGGCCCTGACGGAAGCAGAATCTCAGGCTAAGAAGATGAAGGATGACTACGTATCCGTCGAACATCTGATTCTGGCCATGATGGAAAAACCGGACAATGAATTCCGTGAATTGATGAAAACCTTCAGCATCAGCCGCAAAGAATTTACGAAGGCCCTCTCTTCCGTCCGGGGAAATGCCCGGGTTACCAGTGAGAATCCGGAAGAAACTTACGATGTTCTGAATAAATATGGCCAGGATCTGGTGGAACTTGCCAGAAATAATAAACTGGATCCCGTCATCGGACGTGACAGCGAAATACGAAATGTCATTCGGATTCTGTCAAGAAAGACGAAAAACAATCCTGTCCTCATCGGTGAACCCGGTGTCGGCAAGACAGCCATTGCAGAAGGTCTGGCACTTCGTATTGTGGCCGGCGATGTCCCTTCCAATCTGAAAGATCGTAAGGTTTTCTCTCTGGATATGGGTGCTTTGGTGGCCGGTGCCAAATTCCGCGGAGAATTTGAGGAGCGGCTGAAAGCCGTTCTGGAGGAAATCAAAAAAAGTGACGGAGAAATTATTCTTTTCATCGATGAACTTCATACCATCGTCGGTGCAGGCAAATCCGACGGAGCCATGGATGCCGGCAACCTTCTGAAGCCTCTTCTGGCCCGGGGTGAACTCCATTGCATCGGTGCCACCACCTTAAATGAATATCGCCAGTATATTGAAAAGGATGCAGCTCTGGAACGTCGTTTCCAGCCTGTCATGGTAGACGAACCCACCGTGGAAGATACCATTTCCATTCTCCGTGGTCTGAAAGAAAGATACGAAGTCTTCCACGGAGTAAAAATTCATGATCAGGCCCTGATTGCCGCTGCCGTTCTTTCCAATCGATATATCAGCGACCGTTTCCTTCCGGATAAGGCCATCGACCTGGTGGACGAAGCCTGTGCCCTGATCCGTACGGAGATGGATTCCATGCCCACCGAGCTCGATGAAGTTTCCCGAAAGATTATGCAGCATGAAATCGAAGAAGCCGCCTTAAAAAAGGAAGATGATCGTCTTTCCCAGGAACATCTGGCAGAAGTTCAAAAAGAGCTGGCAGAACTCCGTTCCAAATTCCATGCCATGAAGGCACGGTGGGAAAATGAAAAGGCTGGTATTTCCCGGGTACAAAAACTCAGAGAAGAAATCGAACTGGTCAATGGACAGATAGAACAGGCAGAACGGAATTACGATCTGAACCGGGCTGCAGAATTGAAATACGGCAAACTCCCTTCTCTCCGTAATGAACTTGCCCAGGCGGAAGCGGAAAGTGAGAATGAAAAACAAAGTGATTCCCTCCTCCGTGACAAGGTAACCGAAGAAGAAATCGCCCGAATTGTCGGCCGCTGGACAGGTATTCCTGTGGCAAAACTCATGGAAGGAGAAAGAGAAAAACTTCTTGGACTGGAAGAGATTCTTCATGAACGGGTGATCGGACAGGATGAAGCC
>JAQXIM010000023.1 GCA_029007785.1 Clostridiales bacterium
CGAAACATGGGATTTTCTATTTTAACCCTGTCCACTCATCGGGATTCTCTTTGAAATTAAAGCATTTATAAATCTATTTATTGGTGTCCTAAGAATAGGTTTTCTCTATTCTTTACTGTCCATTATCTGGGGTACAGTTTAATTTTCAATTTCAGATCCACCATCTTTTTTCTTCACATAACAATTCCAATTCCCCTTCTCAATGCGTTCCGTATCCAACACATTTTCCAGTTCAAAAATCCTGTCGATACATAATATTATGATCACACAATAGAAAAAAGTCAGAATTACCATTCTATCTTTGATAATTCTGACTTTATCATTTTCAATATTCCATGATAAACAATCTAATACATTGACATCATATATAAAACTAACAAATCGGAGACTTCGAAGGTGTTCCTGCTTTTCTCGGATATTTTTTTGGTGTATTGTCCACTTTCGTAATAATAACTAAGGATCTTGGAAGATCGGTTCCATTAATTATGAAGTTCTCCACCATCTTACACTCCCCACCAAAAATCTTTATAGCCTTTTTGCTGTTGTTCAGCTCCTCTTTGATATCCGCAGATTTGTAGGAAATAAATTTGCCTCCTTTACGAATAAAAGGAATACAATACTCAGACAAAGTAGATAAATTTGCCACCGCTCTGGAAACACACAAATCATACCTTTCTCTGTATTTCTCGTTATGAGCCATATCTTCGGCGCGTCCATGGATGGTATCGATTTTTTCCAGACCACAAACTCTAATTACTTCATCCAGAAAAGCAATTCGCTTATTCAGAGAATCCAGCAAAGTAACCTTCAGATTAGGAAAAATAATCTTTAGCGGAATACCAGGAAAACCGGCCCCGGTACCCACATCAATCATACTTCCATTCCATGTTTCACGTGAAACATATTCCGACTGCAAAACAGCTGTACTGTCAATAAAATGCTTCCATACAATTTCCTCAAAATCTGTAATAGCAGTCAGATTCATTTTCTGATTCCACTCAACAAGGAGTTTTTCATACGTTAAAAACTGGTCCGCCTGTTTATCAGTCAATTCATATCCGAATTTAGAAAAACTCTCTAATAAATATGTTCTTTTATCCATACACACATACCCAATTAATTATTTTTTTCCAAATAAATAAGCAAAACAGAAATATCTGCCGGTGATACTCCGGAAATTCTGGATGCCTGTCCAATCGATAAAGGACGATAAAGATTCAATTTCTGGATAGCTTCTCTGCGTAAACTGTTGACATCTTCACAGCAAATATCAGCAGGAATCTTCTTATTCTCAAGTTTACGGAAATGGGAAACCTGGGTCATTTGGCGCTTAATGTAACCTTCGTATTTAATAGAAATGTTGACCTGTTCGCAAACCTCATAATCATATTCCGGTCTGTTCTCATCAATTTCGGCTACTTTCCAGTAATCCAGTTCAGGTCTTTTGATTAATTCTGCCAAAGTCATACCGGATTTCAAAAGAGTTGAATTATGTTTTTCCAGGAAGGACTGAACCTTTTCATTTCCACCGACACACGTTTTGTTCAGACGTTCCACTTCCATATCAATGTTCTTTTTCTTATCCATCAAATGCTGATATCGATCTTCATCAATCAATCCAACTTTATAACCGATTTCGGTTAATCTCAGATCCGCATTATCCTGACGAAGGAGTAAACGATACTCGGCACGGGAAGTCATCATACGATAAGGTTCATGGTTTTCCTTTGTGACAAGATCATCGATTAAAACACCAATATATGCCTGGGAACGATCCAGAATCAAGGGTTCCAATCCTTTTATCTTACGAGCCGCATTAATACCGGCAATAATTCCCTGAGCTGCCGCTTCCTCATAACCCGAACTGCCGTTTGCTTGACCGGCACTGAAAAATCCGGAAATTTTTTTGAATTCCAAAGAAGAATCCAACTGATTTGGATTAATGCAATCGTATTCAATGGCATATGCATTCCGAACAATTTCAGCATGTTCAAGACCGGGAACCGTATGAATCATTGCGTACTGAACATCTTCAGGAAGAGAACTGGACATTCCACCCAGATACATTTCATTGGTATAATTGCCTTCCGGTTCGATAAATAACTGATGTCTGTTCTTATCAGCAAATTTTACAACTTTATCTTCGATGGAAGGGCAATATCTGGGGCCGGTACCCTCAATGGCACCGGAAAATAAAGGAGAACGATCCAGATTATTTCGAATAATCTCATGGGTTTTCTCATTAGTATAAGTAAGCCAACAGGAAACCTGCTCTTTTTGAATACTTTCCGGATCGGTTGTAAAAGAGAACGGAACCACTCGTTTATCACCAAACTGCTCTTCCATTTTAGAATAATCAATACTTCTTCCATCTACGCGAGCTGGTGTACCAGTTTTAAATCTCAGTAATTCCACTCCCAGATTCCGCAGGGAATCAGACAAGTGATTCGCTGCCTGAAGACCATTGGGTCCGGTAGGATTGCTGACATCGCCATAAATACAGCGGGACTTCAGGTAAGTACCACTGCATAAAATTACCGCTTTACAAGAATACTCTGCTCCACTATATGTTTTAATACCTGAAATTTTTCCATCATCCAAAAGAATTTCACTGACTTCTGCCTGCTTAATGGACAGTCCCGGTGTATTTTCAAGAATCCTACGCATTTCTCTTGTATAAGACTGTTTATCAGCCTGAGCTCGAAGGGAATGTACAGCAGGCCCCTTTGATTCATTCAACATTTTTGATTGAATAAAAGTTTTATCAATATTTTTTCCCATCTCACCGCCCAAAGCATCGATTTCCCGAACCAGATGACCTTTTGAACTGCCTCCAATATTGGGATTACAAGGCATCAAGGCAATACTATCAACGCTGACGGTAAAAATAACCGTTTTCATTCCCAATCTTGCCGATGCTAATGCCGCCTCACAGCCTGCATGACCGGCACCAATTACTACCACATCACAATTTTCCCGTACATTCACGATCCTTCAACCCTTCCCATTCATTGTAAACATCGATTTAGTCGCCAATTGAAAAGTCACTTCAAGCGTCCATCTAAACATTGATTTATTATGAAATTCTGATTATTCTCTTCGAAATTTCTCCCAAACTTCTTATTTTCCCATACAGAATTTCGAGAAAATTTCATTCACCAAATCATCTTCCACAGATTCACCAATAATTCGGCCAAGTGCTTCATAAGCATTCATCAAATCAATAGTAAAAAGATCCTCTGTCATGCCCATTTCCATACTTTCCCGAACCATCAAGAGACTCTCTTCCGCTTCCATTAATGCCGTCTTATGACGAACATTGGTAATAGTAATCTGCTGTTCTTTTCCAATACTGCCCACATCAAACATATCTTCAATCGCTTTTTCAAGCTGAGAAATCCCTGTGCCTTCTTTTGCGGAAATGCAAATAACCGGGCAATCTGTCAGTTTTTCCAATTCATCTGAAGTAATATTGGCTGTAAGATCTATTTTATTCATCAGAATCAAAGACTTTTTGCCTTTGAGAATTTCCATAATTTGTTTGTCGTTTTCATCAAGCTGTTTTGATGAATCAACTACGTATATAATCAAATCAGCCTTATGGGCTTGTTCTTTTGCTTTTTCTACACCAATCTGTTCAATCTTATCATCCGTATCCCGGATTCCGGCTGTATCAATGAGTCGAAGACTGATTCCATTTAATCGAATAGTCTCTTCCAGTACATCTCTTGTGGTTCCTTCAATATCCGTTACAATGGCACGATCCTCTCCAACCAGCTGATTTAGTAAGGAAGATTTTCCGGCGTTTGGTTTACCTAATATAACAGTCTTAATTCCTTCTGACAGCATTTTTCCATTATCTGCCGTTCGGATTAATTCCGCCACCTGTTCAATAATCGGATTCAGAATATCCATCAGTTTGTCACTGTATCCATCCAGAGAAATGTGTTCCGGATCATCCAAAGCCGCTTCAATAAATGCAATTTCATATAAAATCTTTTCCCGAAGCTCTTTAATCTTTCCGGATACATTTCCTTTCAGCTGATCCATGGAAGCCTTTTGTGCAAAATTATTTTGTGACTGGATCAAACTCATTACCGCTTCTGCCTGAGAAAGATCAATTCGCCCATTCAAAAATGCTCTTTTTGTAAATTCACCTGGTTCAGCAATTCTGGCGCCATTTTTAATAACAGCCTCCAGGATTCTCTTCATAATCCAGGGACCTCCATGACACTGAATTTCCACCACATCTTCCGCTGTAAAGCTTTTCGGTCCTCTCATGAGTACAACGATAACTTCATCTAATTGTACTTCCTCATCATAAATAAAACCATAATGAACCGTATGAGATTTCTGATCTTTTAATTTTTTGTCCTTCATGCGAAAAATACGGTCGGTGATTTCTATAGCACATTCTCCGCTGATTCGAATAATTCCAATTCCCGCATGGGTTAAACCACTGGCTATTGCTGCAATTGTATCTGTTTTCATACTTATTTCTCCGAATTTGAAAAGACAAGCTGCCGCATCCAGCAACAGCTTGTCTTAAACTTCTTATTCTTCGCCGGTGACTTCTTCCTTGTCGACAGAATCACTATAAGTTTTCTGATCTGCTTTATAATAATCCTTACGATAATTTCTTCTATAGCCTTTTCCATAATCACGGCTATATTCTTTTCTTTCTTTCTTCAGATAAATTACTACATGACGATAAGGCTCTTCACCTTCACTGCGGGTAGCTACATATTTATCATTCTGAAGAGAGGAATGAATCACACGTCTTTCATACGGATTCATGGGTTCCAAAGATACCGGATGCTTTGTTCTTTTTACTTTGTAAGCAATATTTCTTGCTAACGTTTCCAAAGTCTCTTTTCTTCTTTCCCGATAATTTTCAATATCCAGCTTTACCCGGATATATTCATCCGTATATTTATTTACAATTAGACTGGTCAAATACTGTAAGGAATCCAGAGTCTGTCCTCTTTTTCCAATGAGAATTCCCATATCATCACCCTTCAGATCGATTTCTACGGTTTTCTCTTCTTCATTATAAACAGCATCCATAGAAACATCCATATTCATGGATTTGAAAACCTTATCGAGAAATTCCTCTGCAGTACCTTCCAGTGTGAATTTCTTTCTTGCCTGAATTACAGCAGGCTTACTACCTAACCCAAACAGCCCAGCGCTTCCTTTATCAAGGACTTCTATTTCAAGCTCTTCGCTGGTAGCATGGAGTTCCATCGCCGCCTGAGTGATAGCAGCTTCCACATTTTTTGCAGAAAACTTAATAAATTCCATATCTACCGCCTCTACTTTTTATGTTTTTCATTATAGTCATTTACCATGTTCGCCTTAGCTGCTAAACTTCCAGGTTTGGCACTACGGTTCTGATAGTATTCCGTTGACTCTTTAATTTTAGCATCACGTTCTTCTTTATTGACAGAAGGTCTCTCTGCCGCTTTATGACTATTCATTTCCGCTCTTGCCATATTTTTCGTCATCATATTGGCTTTTTCACTGATGGGCGGAAGTCCTTTTTTGGCACGCTTCTTATTCTGTTTTTCAATATTCTCTTTGATAAGATCTTCCACATTGACCTTCTTCATGTGCTGGTTAATGATCAGCTGCTGAATAATCAGAACAACAGACATGGCAATCCAGTAAATACCAATAAAACAAGGGAAAGTGAAGCAGAATACTACAGACATCAAAGGCATCATCATATTCATGGTCTTCATACTGCTTCCCATGGGATTATCATCCATATTGGGCTGATTTACCATCATCAGCTTTGTGGAAATAAACTGGAAAGCACCTGCCAGAATGGGAATCAGAATCGTCGGATTCAAACCAAGATGGGGAGTTGCCTTCAGACTAATTCCAAAGAACGTATACATCTGCTCCACTTCAGCTGCACTGAAGTTTGCCAGCTGAGGGATGTACTTTTCGAGATCATAAATTACCGGATACAAAGCAAAAAGCAGCGGAATCTGAATCAGAGACGTAACACAGCCGGATGTCATGGAAACACCATATTTTTCATATATCATCTGCTGTTCAATCTGCATCTTCTGCATGGACTGACTGTCTTTTTTATTTGCATACTTTTTCTGAAGTGCCTGAAGCTCCGGAGCCATTACGGCGTTCAGTTTAGAAAATTTTTGCTGTTTCAGTGTAAGCGGGTACATAATCATTCTGGTAATGACGGTAAATAAAATAATACACAAAGCGATACTATGAATATTTACCATATCTAAAACACTGAAAATGCCTCTCATTACATATCCAAGAAGAAAGGCAATTTGTTTAATAATCGGCCACTCGCCGACCGTTGTACAGGCCAGAAAGGTCATAATGTCCTCCAATCAAGATACTATTCATCTTATTTTTCCGCATAAGCATTACGGAACCGGGTCAATACCCCCTTGAGAAAATGGATTACATCTCAATATTCTCCAAATGGCCAAAGCACCGCCTTTTATCACCCCATATTTTTCTATCGCTTCCACAGCATATTGTGAACAGGTCGGAATATACTTACAATGCGTATAACGTTTTAAAGGTGAGAGGTACCTCTGATAAAATTTGATGCAATAAATTATCAGTCTTTTCATATCTTCTCACCTTTATCTCCATATACATTATGGTGCTTTCCCAAATGCATTAATGCACTTTCAATTTGTTTGTAATCCTTGTCTTTTGCGTCTTTACGAACTACAATTACATAATCATAATTCGTTTTCCAATTCATCAAATTTCTCCGAAAACTTTCTTTAATTAATCGCTTAATTCGATGTCTAACTACACTGTTTCCTACTTTTTTACTTACAGAGATTCCTACTCTGCCTTCATGATCCTGGTCTTTTTCCAAAACATACATAATAAGGAGTCTGTTTCCATATGATTTACCCCGTTGGTAAACCATGCCAAAATCACAATTCTTTTTCAATGAAACAAATTGCTTCATTACTTCTCCTTGAATGCACAGCAAGATTACCTGGAAACGATTTTTCCATCATCCTCTTTTTGCCTATTATAATAAAGAAAATACTCCATCAAAAAACGATAAAAAATTTTCCTTATCGGCAAAAAGATAGGCCACAAATTGCGGCCTATGCAGAAAGCTGCTTTCTACCTTTTGCTCGGCGGGAAGCAATAACTTTTCTTCCACCTGCAGTACTCATTCTGGATCTGAAACCATGAACTTTTGCTCTCTGTCTTTTCTTGGGCTGAAATGTCATTTTCATTTAGACACACCTCCTTTATTCTAAATAATTGAATAGCATTACCATTATATTTAAAAGGAAGTCTCCCGTCAAGTTTTTTTTCCTTATTTTCAAAAGTTCTTTCTATAATAACTCAAAAAAATGGACAGTTCTTCCTGCTTCCTCTTCAATTTCAAATACAACCAGAACTGCCCGCCGATTAATATATCATTTAAATTTATCCGTGGTTATATAAAAAATATTATTATACTTTTCGTTCCCACCCTGTTCCCTCTGCACAAATTCACAAATTAACTGTCTGTGTATAACATTTTGTCCACACCTAGTTATTTATCCACAATTTGTGTACAAAATGTTGATAACCTGTGGTTATCTTGTTGATATTCCCAAAAATTTCATAAAATCTGACATTTTTTTCTGTGTATAACCGTTATTTTTATTCTGTTGGCATTGTTAAAAATTTTCTTTTCTGTTGAGAGGATTCAGTTTATCCACAATAATTTCTTTCTTCTGTTGAAAAAAAATTCAATTTGTTATAAACTAATTCTAGTATGTTCAGAATTGGAGTATCAGCGCTAATTTATGACTGCAGCCCACAGTGAAACAGAAGACATAAGGCTTCTGTTATTTGTGTACTGCCTTTTTCACTTTGCATTTTACTTGAGAGAAATTCGGAGGTTGTTATGCCGCATATTATAGAAGAAAAATGGGATACCATTTTAAATTTAATGAGGGAAGAACATCAGCTTACCGATGTTTCTTTCAATACCTGGTTTGCTCCACTAAAGATTTTATCGGTGGATAAAAATCTTCTTACTATTCTGTACCCGGGTGACGATACAGGTGCAAAATTTATTGAAAGAAAATATAAATTATTTTTTGAAGTTACCATTGAAGAAGTGACGGGAATTCATTTTGACCTAAAATTTGTCACTCCGACTTCCCCGGCAACGGTAAAATCCAACAGGCCTTCCATCGATTTGGTAGCTTCTTCCAACGCGAACCTGAATCCCCGTTATACATTCGATACATTTGTAGTCGGCAATAATAACAAAATGGCCCATGCTGCATCCCTTGCAGTTGCGGAATCTCCGGCAGAAATGTATAACCCTCTTTTTATTTATGGAGGAGTGGGTCTAGGAAAAACTCATCTGATGCATTCCATTGCTCACTTTATATTAAAGAAGAATCCTTCCGCAAAAGTGCTTTATGTAACCTGCGAAACATTCACCAATGAGCTGATCGACGCTATTCGAAATAAAAACAACATTACCACAACAGAATTTCGTGCAAAATATCGCAACATTGATGTATTGCTGATTGATGATATTCAGTTCATTACCAATAAAGAAAGTACCCAGGAAGAAATCTTCCATACTTTCAACAGCTTATATGAAGCGAAAAAACAGATTATTATCTCCAGTGACCGCCCGCCGAAAGATATGGAGACACTGGAGGAACGTCTGCGTTCCCGATTTGAGTGGGGTCTCACCGTAGATATCGGTTCTCCCGACTATGAAACCCGAATGGCAATCCTTCGAAAAAAGGAAGATATGGAAGGATACAGTATAGATAATGAAGTAATCAAGTACATTGCCACAAATATTGTTTCCAACATTCGTGAATTGGAGGGTGCTCTGACAAAAATTGTCGCCATGGCCCGCCTGACAGAGCAGGAAATCACGCTCAGTTTAGCAGAGGAAGCATTGAAGGACCATATTTCCCCCAATCGGGCAAGAGAAATTACGCCGGAACTGATCATTGAAATTGTTTCTGAACACTTTAATCTGGAACCGAAAGATTTGATTTCAGAAAAAAGAACAAAAGAAATCGTTTTCCCTCGCCAGATCGTTATGTATTTATGCCGGGATATGACAACCATCCCCCTTCAACAAATCGGTAAATGTCTGGGAAACAGAGATCATACAACAATTATCCATGGATATGAAAAGATATCAAAAGAATTATCAAAGAATGACAGTCTGCGTAATACCATTGATATACTGAAAAAGAAAATCAATCCAGGCTGAACAGAAGAATAACTCAGTTGAAATCCTGTGTATTTTTGTGGATAACCCGTCACTTTTTGTGTACGGAATATCCACGAAAATGCGTGGATATTTGGTGTCTTCTGTGTGGATAAAAACAATTTATTTTAAGCCGTGGAAAACGTACCAGTTATCCTTCATGTTTTCATTCTTAATTCACCATCTTATTCTCCTGTAAAAAGTATTGATTTTATTGAGAAAAATGGCCTTTTCCACAAATCCACAGCCCCTATTACTATTAATACTAAGATTTATCTATATATAATTCATTCATTAGCAAAAAGGAGTTACCCACAATGAAATTATCCTTTGAAAAAAATGATCTTCTGAATGGTATCAACATCGTTCTGAAAGCAGTTCCTTCTAAAACTACCATGCCTATTCTGGAATGTATCCTGGTTGATGCAACGACAGAAGAAATTAAACTGACAGCAAATGACATGGAACTTGCCATTGAAACAAAAGTAAAAGGATCAATTCTGGAACCTGGCCGTACCGCTATTGATGCAAAACTTTTTTCTGAAATCATCCGAAAACTTCCGGACAGTGAAGTAATTCTGGAAGAAGACGGAAAAGAAAATATTACTATTTCCTGTGAAAAAGCAAACTTTAATATTTCCGGCCGGCGTGGTGATGATTTTGCATTCATGCCTTCTCTGGAAAAGAAGGAATATGTTTGTGTTTCTCAGTTTACCTTAAAAGAAGTAATTCGTCAGACAATTTTTTCTATTGCAGTAAATGAGAACAATAAATTAATGACAGGTGAGCTGTTCGAGATTGATGGAAATTCTCTGAAAGTGGTTTCTTTGGATGGTCATCGGATTTCCATTCGTAATAAAGAGCTTCGAGATACCTATGATAAGAAGAAATTGGTCGTTCCCGGAAAAACTCTGATTGAAATTAACCGTATTCTTCCCGGTGATCGTGATTCGGATGTCTATATTTTCTTTGGAAAAAATCATATCCTCTTTGAGTTTGAAGATACCGTTGTTCTTTCCCGATTAATTGAGGGCGAATATTTCAAAATCGAGCAGATGATTTCCAGTGATTATGAAACAAAAGTGACTGTAAATAAGAAAGATTTGCTGGATTCTATTGAAAGATCCATCCTTCTTGTAAGAGAAGCTGACAAAAAACCCATTATTATCAACATTAAGGATGGATCCATGGAACTTTACATGAATTCAGTTATTGGTTCCATGAGAGAAGAAATTCCTGTCAATAAAGTGGGCAAGGATATTATGATTGGTTTTAATCCCAGATTTATTATGGATGCTCTTCGTGTCATTGATGATGAAAGCATTGATATTTATATGGTAAATTCCAAAGCACCTTGTTTTATTCGTGATGAAGAACAGTCCTACATTTACCTGATTCTGCCGGTTAACTTTAATAATCCCTGGTAAGATGGAAAGAATCCTGCAGTTAAAGTTAGGAAAAGATAAAGTGCAGCAGCTTATCATTCTTAGGTGAATTTATAAAAACACACAAATTTTATAAATATGCACAAAAATCGATCAATGCATAATTATGCATACAGAAAGGTTATAAAAGATGAGAACGTTTAATCTTAGAGCGACGGATGAATATATTAAACTGGGTCAGGTCTTAAAGGCCGTTGGATTTGTAGAATCCGGTGTTGATGCCAAGGATGTTATTCTTCAGGGCATGGTTCAGGTAAATGGTGAAGTGGTTTATCAGCGCGGAAAAAAATGTTATGATGGAGATGTCATTACTTTCGAAGAACAGAGTTTGTTGATTAAAAAATGATGATTCAATCTTTGAAATTGGAAAATTATAGAAATTATGATTTTCTGGATCTGGAGTTTGATCCGGGAACCAATGTTTTTCATGGAGATAATGCCCAGGGAAAAACAAATATCCTGGAATCCATCTACGTTTGTGCCACTTCAAAATCTCATCGCGGTACAAAGGACAGAGAGTTGATTCAGTTTGATAAAGAAGAAGCTCATATCCAGATGATTGTAAAGAAACATGGAGTCCCCTATAAAATTGATATGCACTTAAAAAAGGGGCGCAGCAAAGGGGTTGCGGTCAATGGTGTTCCTATTCGAAAAATAACGGAACTCTTTGGAATTATCCATGTTATTTTCTTCTCACCGGAAGATTTGAGCATTATCAAGAACAGTCCGGCAGAAAGAAGAAGATTTATTGATTTAGAACTCTGTCAGTTGGATAAGATATATACGCATGATTTGGTAAATTATAACAAAATCGTGACGCAGAGAAATAAACTTTTAAAAGATCTGGAAAAACGTCCCGATCTTCTGGATACTCTTTCTGTATGGAATGAACAGATGATTTCCTTTGGACAAAATGTCATTCTTCGCAGAAAAACGTTTATTGATGAACTGAATGAAATTATTGATGTGGTTCACCGAAATCTGACCGGCGGAAAAGAAAAACTGAAATTAGTGTATCGTCCTAATGTGGAGGCGGATCAGATGAGAGACACCTTAATCCAGGGCTGTTTTCGTGACAGAATGGCAAAGGTATCTTTGACCGGTCCTCATCGGGATGATTTGGAATTTCAGATTAATGGAATTGATGTAAGACATTTTGGATCTCAGGGGCAGCAGCGAACTGCTGCTTTATCATTAAAACTGGCTGAGATTGAATTAGTGAAGAATAGAACAGGAGATCGTCCGGTTTTTCTTTTAGATGATGTTTTGTCGGAACTTGACACCAATCGCCAAATGCATTTGCTGAAAAGTATTGAGGGTATACAGACAATGATTACCTGTACCGGTCTGGATGATTTTGTACAGCATTGTTTTCATATAGACAAAAAATTTCATGTAAGCAAAGGAATGATTCTGGACGAGATTTAGGAGGAAAAACAGCTATGAGCAATGAACAAATCAACTATGATGCAGGACAGATCCAGATACTGGAAGGTCTGGAAGCTGTAAGAAAGCGTCCTGGTATGTATATTGGCAGTACATCCTCCCGAGGTTTGCATCATTTGGTTTATGAAATCGTTGACAATGCAGTGGATGAAGCTCTCGCTGGATTTTGTAATACGATTGAAGTACAGATCAACCCCGATAATTCGATTACTGTAGAAGATAACGGAAGAGGAATTCCTGTTGGAATTCATCCGAAAGCAGGTATTCCTGCCGTTGAAGTGGTATTTACCATTCTTCATGCCGGAGGAAAATTCGGCGGAGGAGGGTACAAAGTATCCGGTGGTCTGCATGGTGTTGGTGCTTCTGTAGTAAATGCCCTTTCCAATTGGCTGGAAGTAGATATTTCCCATGATGGAAATGTTTATCATCAGCGTTATGAGAGAGGCAAAGTTGTCAGCAAGCTGGAGATTGTCGGTACCTGCGACAAAGAAAAAACGGGAACGAAAATTACATTTCTTCCCGATGATACCATCTTTGAAGAAACGGTATATGATTACGATATTTTAAAAACAAGATTAAGAGAGACGGCTTTCCTGACAAAAAATCTGAAAATTGTCCTTCGCGATGACAGAGAAGAAAAGAAAGAAAAAGTATTCCACTACGAAGGCGGCATTAAAGAATTTGTTACTTACCTGAACAACAGTAAGAATGCCCTGTATGAAAACGTCATCTATTGCGAAGGTTCCAAGGATAATGTTTATGTTGAAGTTGCTTTTCAGCATAATGATTCTTTTACCGAAAGCACTTATAGCTTTGTCAATAATATCATTACGCCGGAAGGCGGTACCCATTTGGCAGGCTTTAAAAATGCTCTGACAAAAACATTCAATGAGTATGCCAGAAAGAATAAACTGCTGAAGGACAGTGAAGATAATCTTTCCGGTCAAGATATCCGAGAAGGTTTGACGGCGATTGTAAGCATCAAAGTTGAAAATCCTCAGTTTGAAGGACAGACCAAGCAGAAACTGGGCAACAGTGAAGCCAGAGGTGCCACAGACAGTATCGTCAGTGAACAGGTAACGTATTTCCTGGAGCAGAATCCAGCTGTTGCCAAGATCATTTGTGATAAAGCGGTTCTTGCTCAGAGAGCCAGATCTGCAGCCAGAAAGGCCAGAGATCTTACCAGAAGAAAAACAGCACTGGAAGGTTTGGCTCTTCCCGGCAAACTGGCAGATTGTTCTGATAAGAATCCGGAAAACTGTGAAATCTATATCGTTGAGGGTGATTCCGCAGGCGGTTCTGCAAAAATGGCCAGATCCAGGGATACTCAGGCGATTCTGCCTCTTCGAGGAAAAATTCTGAACGTGGAAAAGGCACGTTTGGATCGAATCTATGGAAATGCCGAAATTAAAGCGATGATTACTGCCTTTGGAACAGGAATCCATGAAGACTTTGACATCAGCAAGCTTCGTTATCATAAAATTATTATTATGACCGATGCGGATGTGGATGGAGCTCATATCAGTACTCTGTTATTGACATTTTTATATCGGTTTATGCCGGAACTGATCAAACAGGGACATGTTTATCTGGCACAGCCGCCCTTATACAAAGTTGAAAAGAATAAAAAAGTCTGGTATGCATACAGTGATGAACAGCTGAATCAGATTCTGACGGAAATCGGACGAGATTCCAACAACAAGATTCAGCGCTACAAAGGTCTTGGTGAGATGGATGCAGATCAGCTTTGGGAAACCACAATGGATCCCCAGAGAAGAATTCTTCGGAGAGTTATTATGGATGGAGAAAACGAGTCCGAAGTAGATATTACTTTTACTACACTGATGGGGGATAAAGTAGAGCCGAGAAGAGAATTTATCGAGGCAAATGCCAAATTTGTTAAAAATCTGGATGTATAGGAAGAGGAGACAACATGGAAGATAATGTATTTGATTTTGACAAAATCCGAGACATAGATCTGAAAAAGACTATGGAGGATTCTTATATCGATTATGCCATGAGCGTCATTGCTTCCCGTGCTCTTCCTGATGTACGAGACGGTATGAAGCCGGTTCAGAGAAGAATTCTCTATTCCATGATTGAACTGAACAATGGTCCCGACAAACCTCACAGAAAATGTGCCCGTATTGTCGGTGATACCATGGGTAAATATCATCCCCATGGTGACAGTTCGATTTATGATGCTTTGGTAAAACTGGCTCAGGACTTCAATACAAGATATCCTCTGGTGGATGGTCATGGAAACTTTGGTTCCATTGACGGCGACGGTGCCGCTGCCATGCGTTACACCGAAGCAAGATTAAGCCGGATTTCCATGGAAATGACGGCAGACATTAATAAAAATACCGTGGATTTTGTTCCAAATTTTGATGAGACAGAGAGAGAACCGTCGGTTCTTCCCGCTCGCTACCCAAATTTACTGGTAAATGGAGCATCCGGTATTGCAGTTGGTATGGCTACCAATATACCTCCCCACAATCTGAGGGAAGTAATCCAGGCCGTTGTAAGAATTATTGATAATAAAGTGGAGAAGTCGGAAGACACTTCCATCGAAGAACTTTTGAAAATTATCAAGGGTCCTGATTTTCCCACGGGAGCTACGATTTTAGGTCATGCCGGTATTGAAGAAGCCTATCGAACCGGAAGAGGAAAAATCAGAGTTCAGGCTGTTACAGATATTGAGCCCATGCCAAACGGAAAAAATAAGATCATTGTATCTGAAATTCCCTATATGGTAAATAAGGCCAGATTGATTGAAAAAATAGCAGAACTGGTAAAAGAAAAAAAGATCGATGGAATTACCGATCTTCGAGATGAATCAAACCGTTCGGGTATGCGGATTTGCATTGAGCTTCGGAGAGATGTAAACCCCAATATTCTGTTGAACCAGCTGTACAAACATACCCAATTGATGGATTCCTTTGGTGTAATCATGCTGGCTCTTGTGAATAATGAGCCCAAAGTGCTGAATTTGAAAGAAATGCTGACTCTTTATCTGGATCATCAGAAAGATGTTGTGACCAGAAGAACGAAGTATGATTTGAATAAAGCCGAAGAAAGAGCTCACATTTTGCAAGGTCTGCTTATTGCCCTGGATCATATCGATGAAGTTATTCGTTTGATCCGTGCTTCCCAGACTCCACAGGATGCGAAAAAAGCACTCATTGAAGCATTTGGGCTCAGTGATGCACAGGCACAGGCCATCGTTGATATGCGTCTGAGAGCTTTAACCGGTCTGGAACGGGAAAAACTGGAAGGAGAGTTTGCCGAGCTTCAGAAAAAGATTGAGGAATTCCGTGCAATTCTTCAGGATGAGAATAAACTTCTTACGGTCATTCGGGAAGAAATCAGTGTGATTGCTGATAAATATGGTGATGACCGCCGGACAAAGATCGGATACGATTCGGAAGAAATTACTCTGGAGGATATGGTTTCCGATGAACCCACTGCCATTGTCATGACAAATCTGGGTTATGTGAAGAGAATGAACATAGAGAACTTCAGAAGTCAGCATCGAGGCGGAAAAGGTATCCGCGGAATGCAGAAAATTGAGGAAGACTATATTCAGAATATTCTGGTGACTACCAATCATAAAATGATTCTCTTCTTCACAAACAAGGGAAGAGTTTATCGAATGAAGGCTTATGAGATCCCGGAAGCAGGCAGAATCGCAAGAGGAACTGCCATTGTAAATCTTCTTTCTCTGATGCCGGATGAAAAGATTACAGCAGCCATTTCTGTGAAGGAAATGGAAAAAGACTGTTATCTCTTTATGGCGACTAAAAATGGTATGGTTAAGAGAACTTCCATCCATGAATATGAGAATATTCGTAAAACAGGTTTGGCTGCCATTACTCTTCGAGAGGAAGATGAATTGATTGAAGTGAAGATCACCGATGGTACGAAGGATATGCTTCTGGTAAGTAAAGATGGACAGTGTATCCGTTTCCATGAGAGTGATGTTCGCCCTACCGGCCGTACATCCATGGGTGTTATTGGTATCAATCTGGAAGAAGGAGATCAGGTTGTGGCCATGCAGATGGATACTCAGGGAGATACCATGCTCTTTGTATCTGCCAATGGTATGGGAAAACGTACCAGTATGGATGAATTTACACCTCAGAATCGCGGCGGTAAAGGTGTAAAGTGTTATCGAATCACCGAAAAAACCGGCGTTATTGTAGGTGCCAAAGCCGTTCAGGAAAAACAGGATATTATGATGATTACCACAAGCGGCATTGTAATTCGTATGGCAGTTTCTGATATCTCTATTCTGGGCAGAATCACATCCGGTGTTATTTTGATGAACATGGATGAGGGTGTGGAAGTTGCAAGCATGACAAAGGTGAGAGAACCGGAACAGGAATCCGACCTGGATTTGGAACTGGACGATCTGGAAGATCCGACGCAGAATGAAGAAATAGAATAAAGCATCGGATAAAGATATGGGAAGAGATATGAAAAAGAGATTCCATTGGAGTCATATGAATCTCAAAAGGTAAAGCATACGGATTTCAGATCATGGAATCAGTATGAATTTATCCAGAATAATAAAACATTTAGATCACACAAAGTAAGCAGCAGTATTATTTTGTGTGATCTAATCTAAATTAAGAGGAATATAATATGGCATTTGTAATAGTGACGGATTCTGCTACAGATTTACCGAAAAGTATTGAAGAAAAGTATCATCTTCATATTATCCCTACCCCTTATCTGGTTAATGGAGTCGATCAATTAGATCGGGTAAGTATGACAACGAAGGAATTTTATTCCCTGTTGGAAGATAATTCCAATAAGATTTCTACGTATCATATCAATTCTTATATGTTTAAGAATGCTTTCGAACCCTATGCCAAAAGAGGCGATGAGGTTTTATACTGTTGTTTTTCCACGGGAATTGCCGGAACCTTTAATGCGGCTTCCCTGGCCAAAGAAGAACTTCTGGAAGAATATCCGGATTTCAAACTTATCATCAAAGATTGCAGAAGTGCTTCTTTAGGGTTTGGTTTGATCGTATATAAACTTTTGAAAATGCAGGAAAATGGTGCGGATCGTGATACCATTCTTGCTGCTGCTGATTATTACGTAGATCATATTAGTCATGTATTTACGGTAGAAACACTGGAGTATCTGATTCGCGGCGGAAGAGTCAGCAAATTATCCGGAACGGTAGGAGAATTTCTCCAGGTGAAGCCGATTCTGATTGTAGATCGGGAAGGCAAACTGGAAGTTCTTGATAAAGTCAGAGGCAGAAAAAAATCTTTGAAAATGATACAGGAATATGCTGCAGTTCATGGAGTTGATTTTGAAAATCAGACGATTGGTATTTGCCATGCGGAAGATTTCGATACCATGAAGGCTGTAGAAAAAGAACTGGCGGAAAAAATTCACCCGAAGGAAATTATTGAATCCTGCGTTGGATGCGCCATTGGAGCACATACAGGAAGAGGCTTAATCGGTATTGTCTTCTTTGATGCCGGCGACGGTGAATTTGCAGAATATCTGTAATATCGTTTGATTTCGGATGAAAGATATTGCATGAAGAAAATAAATCATCCCATAAAAGAATGAGCCAGGATACAAATCCTTTTGTATCGTGAGCGCAAATCCTTTTGATCAAAACATCATATCTATGAGACATATGCTCCGTTGTCGGGCAACTCATGGAATAAAAACTGGGAAAATACATACAACTTATTTTCTCGGAATAGGAAAACCTGGGAGGAAATCATGAGAGAAATACGGGCAGAAGAAATTACTCGTAATGTAAAAGAAATGTGTATAGAGGCCAATCATTATCTCAGTTCGGATATGAAAGATGTGTTAGATCGTGCAGCTGAGGCAGAAGAATCTCCTTTGGGAAAACAGATTTTGGGACAGTTGCAGGAGAATCTTCAGATTGCCGGACGGGATATGATTCCGATTTGTCAGGATACGGGAATGACAGTGGTATTTGTGGAGCTGGGACAGGAAGTCTCCGTCGTTGGAGGAAATCTGTCGGATGCCATTAATCAGGGGGTAAGCCAGGGATATGTAGACGGTTATCTGAGAAAATCTGTCGTAAAAGATCCCATTGAGCGGGTGAACTCCGGAGACAATACGCCTGCTATTATCCATTATGATATTGTACCGGGAGACCAGTTGACCATTACCATCGCTCCCAAGGGTGCAGGCAGCGAAAATATGAGCAGAGTATACATGTTAAAACCTGCTGATGGAATGGAAGGCGTAAAGAAGGTGATCCTGGATACAGTAAAAGAAGCAGGACCCAACGCATGCCCTCCCATGGTAGTTGGAGTGGGAATTGGCGGTAACTTTGAAAAATGCGCAATTCTTGCAAAAAAAGCTCTTACCAGAAATCTGAATGAAGAACCGAAACAGGAATATGTAAAAGAGTTAGAAAAGGAAATGCTGAAGACAATTAACAATCTGGGAATTGGACCGGCTGGTCTTGGCGGTACCACAACAGCATTGGCTGTTAATATTGAGACCTATCCGACCCATATTGCTTGTCTGCCGGTAGCTGTTAATATCTGTTGTCATGTAAATCGCCATGCAAGGAGAGTAATTTAATGAATATTGAGATACATACCCCTTTAACGAAAGAGAAAACGAGAGAACTGAAGGCTGGCGATATGGTATCCATTACCGGTACCATTTATACCGCCAGAGATGCTGCCCATAAAAGAATGATAGACGCTCTGGAGCGTGGAGAAGAACTCCCTGTTTCCATGGAAAATACAATTTTGTATTATATGGGACCCTCTCCCGCCAGAGAAGGCCGTCCCATTGGATCAGCAGGCCCTACTACAGCCAGCAGAATGGATAAGTATGCGCCCAGATTGCTGGATCTGGGATTGACCGGAATGATTGGCAAAGGTAA
>JAQXIM010000024.1 GCA_029007785.1 Clostridiales bacterium
TTGGTCATAAAGAAGTGGCGGATGCTGCAGTGGAAGCCACCTGTACGGAAGCGGGTCTGACAAAAGGAAGTCATTGTTCTCGCTGCAAAACGGTATTGGTGAAGCAGAAAACGGTGGCAGCCCTGGGTCACGAATGGGATAAGGGTACAATTACCAAGGAGCCCACTTTGACGGAAACCGGTATGAAAACCTATACCTGTACCAGATGTGAAGCCCTTCGTGAGAAAACCGTTGCAAAACTGACAGTGAAAACCGGAAATTCTTATACAACCGGTACCTGGAAAGTAAAAGTAACAAACGATGGAACATCAGGCACAGGAACGGTTACGATCGTTGGTTCCGTCACAAAGAAATCTTCCTTAAAGTCGTTGGAAATCCCTAAAACGGTAAAGCTGGGAGATAAATCCTTCCGTGTCACGGCCATTGGCAAAAATGCCTGGAAAGATTACACAAAGCTTACCGATGTGACCATTGGAAAATATGTGACTTCCATCGAATCCGGTGCATTTTATAATTGTTCGGCTCTGACTAAAGTAACGATTGGAAGCGGTCTCACAAAGATTGGAAATAAAGCTTTCATGAAGTGTTCTAAATTGAAGACTTTGACTATCAAGAGTAAAAAACTGATGAGTGTAGGTTCGAATGCGGTTGCATCTATTTACAAAAAGGCACAGATTTGTGTTCCTTCTTCCTGCGTCAAGTCTTATGGCAAATTATTTACCGAAAAAACTGGATTTACGAAGAACATGATCGTGAAAAAGTACTAAAGGAGACAGGATATGAAATTGGCAGATGTGTCCCATGGACCTGACTGGATAGTGTGGATTTGTTTTGCGGTCTTTGTTGTTTTGGCCATTGTTCTTATATCCGGACATGGAAGTGGGTTGATTGCCGGATACAATACGGCATCGGATGAGGAAAAATCAAGGTACGATGAAAAAAAACTCTGCCGGATTGTTGGGATTTGTATGGCTGGGATCGCTGTATTGATTCTTGTTATGGGATTGTTCGAGGATATTCTGCCGGCACAGTCTGCAATCGCTGCCGTTGTCATTGTTTTTGCTGTCTGCATTGCTGCGATTATTTTAATTAATACGGTGGGCAAAAAAAGGTGACAAAAATCGATGTGGGGAACCGATGAGGAGAGTTGATATTATGAGTAATCGAAAGGCTATTGCCATCATTTATGCCGTAATGGCAGCAGTTTTTTATGCCATAAATATGCCGCTTTCTAAAATCTTGCTGGGCAGTATACCTGCAGTTTGTATGGCTGGACTTCTGTATCTGGGAGCAGGTATCGGAATGGGTATTCTTTTTCTGGGACATATGAAAACAGTGGATAAGGGTGAGTTTCTCACAAGAGAGGATTTGCCTTACACGGTGGGAATGGTTGTGTTGGACATTGCGGCACCGATTTGTCTGATGTATGGACTGGAACATACCACATCTGCCAATGCCTCCCTGCTGAATAATTTTGAGATTGCTGCAACGGCGGTGATTGCTCTTGTGATATTTGGGGAGGCTATTTCAAAAAGATTATGTATTGCCATTATATTGGTGACGATTTCCAGTATCCTTCTTTCTTTGGAAGATATTTCCGGATTGCAGTTTTCCTGGGGGTCTCTTCTGGTATTGCTGGCAGCCGTCTGCTGGGGATTTGAAAACAACTGTACCAGAAAAATATCTTCAAAAAATACATATGAAATTGTAACCATCAAGGGAATATGCTCTGGATTGGGTTCCCTGGTGACAGCTGTTGTAATAAAAGAAAGCTTCCCGGAAATATTCAGCGTATTGCTGGCAATGCTTCTGGGTTTTGTTGCCTATGGTTTGAGTATCTTTTTTTACATTAAAGCTCAGCATGATTTGGGTGCGGCCAAAACCAGTGCTTACTATGCCATAGCACCTTTTGTAGGAGCTTTTCTATCCTTTTTATTATTGAAAGAACCCTTTTCACTGCGGTATCTGACAGCTTTGCTGATCATGATTCTTGGTACGGTGACAGCTACCGTCGATACACTGATTCTGCATCATCAGCATTTGCATACACATACTATCACCCATACCCATGACGGCAGTACCCATACTCACCAGTTTACCCATAGTCACGATCATAAACATTTTCTCCGGGAAGGGAACCATGAACATACTCATTCTGCCTGGGAAGAAGATCATTTTCATCTTTCATCCTGAAATCAGATGAAGATAAATCAGACAAATAAAAAACAAAAGCACGAAAAGAAAAGGCGGCGATCCGGTGTGAAATCCGGAATCGCCGTCTTTTCCCATCTCATGTTTAGCGGGACCCATTTTATAAAAATTCTGCGAAAACAGAAGCACCAACTACTGTGAGAAGTCCGGCCACCGCAATGGAAAGACCGGAGATGGCTCCTTCGATTTCACCAATTTCCATGGCTTTGGAGGTTCCGATGGCATGGGCGGATGTGCCGATGGCCACTCCTTTGGCAATCGGTTCTTCGATATGGAAGAGTCTGCATGCCTGAACGGCAAAGATATTGCCAAGAATGCCGGTGATGACAATGACAGCCACTGTTAAAGTAACATATCCGCCCAGTTCCTCCGATACGCCCATGCCTATGGCTGTGGTAATGGATTTGGGAAGCAGAGTAATGTATTGCTTATGATCCAAACCAAAGAGAAATGCCATGGACAGAATGGAACCAAGACTGGAAAGAACCCCGGCAATAATACCGATGAGGATTGC
>JAQXIM010000025.1 GCA_029007785.1 Clostridiales bacterium
CACATTGGCTCATCATTTCGGTGCTTATTATGAAATGTTCAGCCGCGATATCTCCCGTATGAAGGATATTCGAGAAAGAATGAACGAATGCCCGCTGGGTGCCGGCGCACTGGCAGGTACCACCTATCCTCTGGATCGCGAATACACCGCAGAGCTTCTGGGATTCCGTTGTGCTACTGCCAACAGTATGGATTCCGTTTCTGACCGGGATTATCTGCTGGAACTCCTCAGTGCCCTTTCCATCATTATGATGCACCTGAGCCGTTTCTCCGAAGAAATTATTCTTTGGAATTCCAATGAGTATCAGTTCGTGGAACTGGATGACGGCTACAGTACCGGCAGCAGTATCATGCCTCAGAAAAAGAACCCGGATATCGCTGAACTGGTACGCGGAAAGACAGGCCGTGTTTACGGTACCCTTATGGCTCTTCTGACCACGATGAAGGGACTGCCTCTGGCATACAATAAAGATATGCAGGAAGATAAAGAAGGAGTTTTCGACGCCATTGATACGGTTGAAAACTGCCTGACCCTCTTCAACGGCATGATTGATACCATGCGATTCAACAAACCGGTAATGGCCAAGAGTGCCATGAACGGATTTACCAATGCAACAGACGCTGCCGATTATCTGGTAAATCACGGCGTTCCTTTCCGGGATGCCCACGGTATTATCGGCCAGCTGGTTCTCACCTGCCTGGAAAAGAACCTGTCCCTGGATGAACTTCCCCTGGCTGATTATCAGGCCATCTGCCCTGTTTTCCAGGAAGACATCTATGATGCCATCAGTTTGAAAACCTGTGTGGAAAAACGTATGACAAAGGGAGCGCCTGGTGCTCTCATTGCCGAAGGAAAATAAACCGGAAGGTTTTATGCAATAGGAAAGGAGTTTCCTGTTGCATGAAAAAAGTGGTGCTGTACGACTTTTCGTACAATACCACTTTTTTCGCTTTACCGGTTCCAGTTATATGTTTTCGTCTTTTCTCTATTCAGAACAGGATAAACTCTTTATCCAGAATCGCATATTTCTGCTCTCCCAAGTCTTCAATCTCTGTTTTTCCGTTGGTTGCCTCGGTAATCTCTGCACAAAAACGCCGGGCTTCCTCCTCCGGAACGAGATAAGTCAGCTTTACAATATCGGAATATTCACTGTCCAGGGATTGATATCCTCGATTCCCTGCAATATACTGAATCTTTCCAATGGTACTGTAATCGCAGACGAACTGAAGCTTCCGACCTGGAATCTGTTCCAGGATAATACTGTTGTCCAGCCCTTCCCTGGCAGCCTTTCCGTATGCTCTTACAAGACCGCCCGTTCCCAGCAGTACGCCTCCGAAATATCGGGTAACCACAACGCAGGCATTATGTACATCGGAACCCAGGAGAACATCGAGAATTGGCCTTCCTGCTGTTCCGCTGGGTTCTCCATCATCACTGCATCGGCTGATTTCATTCTTATCTCCCAGTACATAAGCAGAACAATGATGGCGGGCATCCCAGTATTTTTTCCGGATTTTCTCCAGGAACGCAGCAACGTCTTCTTCCGATTCCACCGAAGCTACATTGGCAAGAAAACGGGATTTTTTCTCGACAATCTCTCCTTCACCGCCCTCATAAACAATATTGATATGATTCGCCATCTCTCTGCTCCTTATCCGGGTCCCAATTCCTGCTTTGCTTCTCTGTTCCGGTCTTCAAAGAGTCTTCTATACCATACAAAATGAAGCTGAATCTGAAAAACCATCTTCAGTACAACCGACATCCCTGTCCAAAAGAACCCTGTCTGAAAATATTCGAAATAAGTGTATCAAAAAAAGCAAGAGGATACAAGAAGGAAAAACATTCCAGGGGCAGATGACAAAACGTTCCGGGGGCAGAATGCAGATTCGTATGGCAGCGACCCGAATTTTGCCCAATATTCCTTCCTATTTTCTTAAAATCTTCTTATTTTTTATCGTCCTATCAGGAAGCCATTTATATTTCCCTTTATTTCTCATCGGGCATCTGATATAATAAGCTCGGGGTCATGAATTATTTTGACCCCTTAATCACTCCTATTTCTCTCCCACCATTGAGAATAGGACCCCCTTCGAAGCTGCCTGCCGGAAGCCTTTTGGTACTCCGGTTAATCATTTGGCGACACGAAGTAATTCAGTCCGGGGTTTCATTTTACCGGCTGATACCTGGAGGAATGACTATGAATTTTGGAAAAAAAGGAATCCAAAAGAAACAGCAGAGACTTCAGTCCAAGCACAGAAAGATTCGCAACAAGTCCTTTCTGTCGGCCTTCAAAGTTTTTCTGTTTCTTATGATTCTGATCTGTTTTGTTGGTACAGCTGCCGGCTTCGGCATTGTTAAGGGTATTATCGACCAATCCCCCGATATGAGTACCGTAGATGTATCCCCCCAGGGAATCTCCACCTGTGTCTATGATGCAGATGGCAATCTGATTCAGACTCTGGTAACCTCCGGTTCCAACCGAGATCCTGTTACCTATGATCAGATTCCGGAGAATCTCATCGATGCATTTGTAGCCATTGAAGACTCGCGTTTCTGGGTTCACCATGGTGTTGATCTTCGGGGAATGTTCCGTGCTGCTGCCATTGGTATCCGAAGCGGATTCCGCAGCACCCAGGGTGCCAGTACCATTACCCAGCAGCTGATCAAAAACAATGTCTTTGAAGGCGGCGCGGAATCCAGTCTTGGCGCCAAAGTGGTCCGAAAGATTCAGGAACAATTTCTGGCCATGGAACTGGAAAAGACCATGTCCAAGCAGGATATCATGGAAAACTACCTGAACACTATCAATCTGGGAGCCAACTGCCTGGGAGTTCAGACAGCTGCCCGCCGCTATTTCGATAAGGATGTCAGCCAGCTGACTCTTTCGGAATGTGCTGTCATTGCCGGTATTACCCAGAATCCTGTCGGATATAATCCCATTACCCATCCGGATAAAAATGCAGAAAAACGCATGGTTATCCTGTCTTATATGAAAGAACAGGGATACATTACGGAGGAAGAGGAAGCCGAAGCACTGAATGATCCGGTTTATGACCGAATCCAGGAAATCAACAACAAGTACGAAGAAGAGGACGACAGCCCTTATTCCTATTTCATCGATCGACTGATTACCGAAGTTCTGGACGACCTTCAGACAAAGTGTAATTACAGTCAGGCTCAGGCATACAGTCTTCTTTACAGCGGCGGCCTGGAAATCTATACGACGCAGGATCCGGAGATACAGAGTATCGTAGATGAAGAAATTTCCAATCCGGAAAATTATGCCAATGTCAGCAACAAATACTCTTTCACCTATTCTCTGATCCTATCCCGAAACGGCGAGGCCGTGTATTATTCGGAAACTGATATAAAAAATTATCTGGGAAAAAACCAACTGGATTATAATACGGAGGACGAGATTCAAACTGTCGTGGACCAGTTCCGGGAATCTATCCTGGAACCCGGAGACGAAATTCTCTCAGAAAATGTTTCCACGACCCTTCAGCCCCAGGCATCCATCGTCTTCATGGAACAGGGTACGGGTCAGGTAAAAGCCATCAGCGGAGGCCGAGGCGAAAAAACGACCAGCCTTTCCTTGAATCGTGCAACCAGTACCCGCCGTTCTCCCGGTTCTACTTTCAAGGTTCTGACGGCCTTTGCCCCCGCTCTGGATTCCTGCGGCGGTACACTGGCCAGCACCTATTATGATGAACCCTATACCGACGAGAACACCGGAAAATCCTTCCGCAACTGGTGGGGCAGTTCCGTTTATGCAGGATATTCCAATATCCGCCAGGGTATTGTTTATTCCATGAACATTGTAGCAGTAAAAACCTTAATGGATACCGTTACCCCCAGAACCGGTTATGAATATGCTCTGGATTTTGGTTTCAATACCCTGTATGAGAAAAAGGATGTCAATGGACAGATCTTTACAGATATTCAACCTTCCCTTGCCCTTGGCGGACTGACAGACGGTGTTACCAATCTTCAGCTGACAGCTGCTTATGCCACCATCGCCAACAAAGGAACTTACACGGAACCCATTTTTTACACAAAAATTGTCGATCACAATGGAAATGTGCTGATTGACAATACCCCGGAACAACATCAGGTTCTGAAAGAAACAACTGCTTTTCTGCTTACAGATGCCATGGCCGATTCCATGAAGCATTCCAGTATGTTTGGTCTCTTCAGTGCCACAAGCTCTGCTGCTGCTCTGAATAATATGAGTGCTGCCGGAAAGAGTGGTACCTCCACCGGCAAGACGGACCTCTGGTTTGTAGGATACACTCCCTACTATACCATGGGAATCTGGAGCGGCTTCGATGACAATACGGCGATGGATGGAAATGAAGGCTCATCCTCCTACCATAAACTCATCTGGAAAAAGATCATGGATCGGGTCGATCAGGAAAAACATCTCTACAACAGAGAATTCGAAGTTCCGGAAAACATTGTAATCTGTACGATCTGTTCCAAATCCGGAAAACTTGCCCGGAGCGGAGTATGCAGCTGCGATGAACGGAACGGATACAATGCAGTTTATTCCGAATACTTTGA
Organism: Clostridiales bacterium; assembly: GCA_029007785.1. Lineage (GTDB taxonomy): Bacteria > Bacillota > Clostridia > Lachnospirales > Lachnospiraceae > UBA3305. Next base: position 4,564 of record JAQXIM010000025.1, read on the forward strand.
AAAAGGTACGGAACCCACCGAATACTGTGATCTTCATTACACTGTCACTGTCTGTGAGGAATCCGGACAGAAGGCTGGAGAGTTTTGTCCTACCACCAAGACCATGGTTGCCCTGAAACTTCCGAATGAAACAACGGGAGGAACCCAGGACAGCGAATACGCCCATACGGTTTCCCAGCCCTGTTCCCTTCATTTGACACCCCTTCCTCCGGAAAGTGAAACGCCGGATGAAAGCAGTACTTCCGAGGAACCTCAGCCCACAAATCCCGACGATCCTCAGAATTCCACTTCTCCGGCAAATGAATCAAAAGAACCGGAAGAACCTGTGGAGGATCATCAATAAATTAATGCAATAACAAGAGCCTGCAAAGAAAAGGTTCCCCATGAATCTTCTCTTCTTTGCAGGCTCTTTTCTTATCCCCTGTAAAACGGTATTCTGTCCTTCTATTCTTTCATCTTGGGCTGAAAAAACAAAGATGCCAGATATCCAAAAACAAGGGCACCGGTAATACCGGCTGCACTGGCAGTCAGACCTCCTGTAAAGACTCCCAGAAACCCTTTCTCCCCAATGCCTTCCATCACGCCCTTCCACAGGGTATTTCCAAAGCCAAGAAGGGGAACTGCCGCACCGGCACCGGCCCAATCCAAAAAGGGTTGATACAAACCAAGAGCACCAAGAATGGTTCCGGAGACAACCAGACCTACCATGATACGCCCCGGCATCCACTTTGTCTTATCCATAAAGATCTGAATCACAAAGCAGATTGCTCCGCCCACTAAAAAAGCTTTCACGTAATCCATATCGATTCTTCCTTCCACAGATTTTTATCATCTTTCCTGTTTCTGATTTCCTTCTATATTCTCTCCGTCTGCTGAAATGAATATGCTCTTCGATTTCACATTTTTTCCAGCATCACTCCATGAGCAATTCCCGGTACAGACTGTCCCTCATTGAAACTCACGGGAGAAAGCAAAGCACCGGTCGGAACAAAGAGAATTCTTTTCCATTTACCCGACTGCATCATGGGAAGAATATAACTGCAAAGAACAGCCGCCGAACAGCCGCAGCCGCTTCCGCCAGCATGAGTATCCTGTTTTTCCGCATCAAAAATTTCGATACCGCAGTCCCGATGAAATCCTTCGATGGAAACTCCTTCTTCCTTCAGCAAATCAATCAGTGCTTTTTGTCCCACTGTTCCCAGATCCCCCGTGAAAATCCAGTCGTAATAATCCGGTGTAATATCAAAATCAATCAGGTTCTGCATAATCAGATCGGCCGCTGCCGGCGCCATGGCAGCCCCCATATTCATGGAGTCTTTAATGCCGAGATCCACAATCTTCCCTGTGGTGATTCCCGTAATTTTAATACCGTCTCCCCCTCTGCCAAGAATGACTGCACCGGCTCCCGTCACCGTCCAGGATGCACAGCTGGGTCTTTGATTGCCGTATTCCAGTGGGAAACGAAATTGTTTTTCCGCTGAAGCAAAATGACTGGAGGCCAGACACATGACATAGGGAGCATATCCGGCTGCCACCGTCATGGAACCCAGATTCAGGCTCTCTCCCATGGTGGAGCAGGCTCCGTACAAACCAAAAAGGGGAATCTGCAGATTCATCAAGCCAAAAGATGTCGCAATCAGCTGTCCCAGAAGATCGCCGGCAAAACAATATCGGATATCTTCTTTCGTTAAACCGGCATGCTCCAGAGCCAGCTCGGCTGCCTGGCTCTGAATGGCACTTTCTGCCTCTTCCCAGTTATTTTTTCCAAAAAGAGGATCCTCCGAAACAAAATCAAAACGATCCCCCAAAGGACCTTCTCCTTCCTTTTTTCCCACAACACAACCCGTTCCCAATATACAGGGGGGATTTTCAAACGCAATACTTGCTTTTCCTTTCATGATTCTTTGCCTCCTCTCCTGGTCATTATGGCATATTCCATGGACTTTTATTCCTTCCTCCATTGTCTGCCGAATACTTTCCTTCATTCTCACCAGGTACTTTCTGTTAAGCATTTTTTGAACATTTTCTTGTCAAGCATTTTTGAACATTTTCTTTGACATTTGTTGTGTTCAATGTTACACTTGGTATTTGGGAAAGAAACCCATCAATTACGGATTGCTGCACAGCCGGTTGGCTCTCTCAATCCTGCACAATAGGAGATATCAATGAACAAACCTTGTCTTGTTATCATGGCTGCCGGTATGGGCAGCCGATACGGCGGCCTCAAACAGATGGATCCCATGGATGATCAGGGCCATATTATTATGGATTTTTCCATCCACGACGCCAGAGAAGCCGGATTTGAGAAAGTTATCTTTATTATCAAACGAGAGATGGAAGAGATCTTCCGAAAAACCATTGGAAACCGTGTAGAAGAAAGGATGGAAACGGCCTACGTATTCCAGGAACTGGAAGATCTGCCGGAAGGGATCCGCGTTCCGGAGGGCCGAGTAAAGCCCTGGGGAACAGCCCATGCTCTCCTTGCCTGCCGCCACATTGTGGACGGCCCCTTTGTTGCCATCAATGCCGACGATTACTACGGAAAGCAGTCTTTCCGTGATCTCTTTGCCTATCTGTCTTCCCACGAGGATGACGATCAGTATCGTTTTGTCATGGGCGGTTACCATTTGATCAATACACTGACAGACAACGGTCACGTTTCCAGAGGCGTCTGCACCACCGATGACAACGGTTATCTGACCGATATTACGGAACGAACCAAAATCATCAAGCTGGATGGTCATCCGGCTTACACAGAAGATGACGGTGCCACCTGGAATATCCTTCCTGATCTGACACCGGTATCCATGAACATGTGGGGCTTCAGTACCGGTTTCCTGAAGGAAACAGAACAACGTTTTGAGAAGTTTCTCCGGGAAGCAATTCCTGAAAACCCGCTGAAATGCGAATATTATATTCCCTCGGTGGTCGATGAACTGCTTCGGGAAAAGAAGGCCACTGTAAAAGTGATAGAGACACCAGACAAATGGTACGGCGTTACTTACAAGGCGGACAAGCCCATGGTAATGGAAGCCATTGCCCGCATGGAACACGAAGGTCTTTATCCCCGCAATTTTTAAATATATCGGAGACATAGGAGGAATTCATCCATATGATTACTGTAAGCAATGTTTCTCTGCGTTTCGGCAAGAGCGCACTGTTTGAAGATGTTAACGTAAAATTTGTACCCGGCCACTGCTACGGCCTGATCGGTGCCAACGGTGCAGGAAAATCCACCTTTTTAAAAATCCTGACCGGTGAACTGGAACCCACAAAGGGGGAAGTCATCATTACCCCCGGTGAGCGTCTCTCTTTCCTGAAACAGGACCATTTCCAGTATGATGATCAGACCGTTCTGGACACGGTTATGCTGGGAAATCCCCGTCTGGTAGAAATCATGCAGGAAAAAGACGCCCTGTATGCAAAAGCTGATTTCACGGAAGAAGACGGAATCCGTGCCAGTGAACTGGAAGCAGAATTCGCCAACATGAATGGTTGGGAAGCAGAGTCCGATGCGGCTTCCCTGCTGAATGGTCTGGGAATTGAAACAGAGCTTCACTACAAACTGATGAAAGATCTGGACGGAAGTGCCAAGGTTAAAGTCCTTCTGGCTCAGGCTCTTTTCGGAAATCCCGATATTCTGCTCCTCGACGAGCCGACCAACCACCTGGATCTGGCTGCCATCGCATGGCTGGAAGAATTCCTGATTAATTTCGAGAATACGGTTATCGTTGTTTCCCATGACCGTTATTTCCTCAACAAAGTCTGCACTCAGATTGCCGATATCGACTACGGAAAGATCCAGCTGTACGCCGGAAACTATGATTTCTGGTATGAATCCAGCCAGCTGATGATCCGTCAGATGAAGGAAGCCAACAAGAAAAAGGAAGAAAAAATCAAAGAACTCCAGGAATTTATTCAGAGATTCTCTGCAAATGCTTCCAAATCCAAACAGGCAACCTCCCGTAAACGTGCTCTGGAAAAAATCCAGCTGGATGAGATTAAACCTTCCAGCAGAAAATACCCTTATATTGATTTCCGTCCGGAACGTTCCATCGGAAATGATGTACTGGAAGTAAAGAATCTTTCCAAAACCATTGATGGCGTTAAGGTTCTGGACAATATTACTTTTACCCTGACTGCTGAAGATAAAGTAGCCTTTGTAGGCTCCGATGAACTGGCAAAGACAACCCTTTTCCAGATTCTGTCCGGCGAGATGGAACCGGATGAAGGTTCCTACAAATGGGGTGTAACCACTTCCCGTGCTTATTTCCCCAAAGACAGTTCTGCCGAATTCCAGGATGACTACACCATCACCGATTGGCTGACCGGATATTCCGCCATTAAGGATGTGACTTACGTTCGTGGCTTCCTGGGCCGTATGCTGTTTGCCGGTGATGACGGTATGAAGAAAATCAATGTTCTCTCCGGTGGCGAGCGTGTTCGCTGCATGTTCTCCAAAATGATGATTTCCGGTGCCAACTGTCTGATTTTCGATGAACCTACCAACCATCTGGATATGGAATCCATCACTGCTCTGAATAACGGTCTGATCAAATTCCCCGGTGTCCTGCTGTTCTCTTCCCGCGATCACCAGATCGTTCAGACGACAGCCAACCGTATTATGGAATTGATCGGCGGAAAACTGATTGATAAGATCACCACTTATGATGAGTATCTCGCCAGCGATGAGATGGCTATGAAACGTCAGGTTTATACTGCTGCTGCCGAACTGGAAGATAACTAAGAAAAAAGGGGCTGCCGTACTAAGCAATCAGTACGCAGCTCCTTTTGTGTAACAATAAAAAAGGGACTGTCACTTTAACGAATGTAAATACGTGAAGCGGCAGCCCTTTTTTTATTTATCAAATATTATACTCTTTTATCACACCAAACATGATATTACGGACTTCTCCGGTTTTCACCCTCCCGAAATCCTGAAACCATTATAAAAAGTCACGAATCCTCTTACTGCGAACAGGGTTTCTCAGTTTTCTCAATGCCTTGGCTTCAATCTGACGAATACGTTCTCTGGTAACATTGAATTCCTTTCCTACTTCCTCCAATGTTCTCGGATGTCCATCCTCCAGGCCGAAACGCAGAATCACCACCTGTTTTTCTCTGTCTTTCAGATCATCCAGCAAAACATCGATATGCTCACGCAGCATTACCGATTCCACATTTCCTTCGGGAGTCACTGCATTGCTGTCCGCTACAAAATCGCCCAGATTGGAATCATCTTCCTCACCAATAGGAGTCTCCAGAGAAGCAGGTTCACGGGCGATCTGCATGATCTCCATTACTTTTTCCTCTGTCATATCCAATGCATTGGCCAATTCTGCTGTGGAAGGTTCATAACCCAATTCCAACGTCAGCTTTCTCTGCATCTTCGACATCTTATTGATGGTCTCAACCATATGCACCGGTACTCGAATCGTTCTTGCCTGATCTGCCAGAGCACGGGTTACCGACTGACGAATCCACCAGGTTGCATAGGTACTCAACTTATATCCCTTGGTATAATCAAATTTCTCGACACCTTTAATCAGTCCCAGATTTCCTTCCTGTACCAAATCCAGGAAAGTCATACCACGACCGGTATAACGCTTAGCGATACTTACAACCAGACGCAGATTTGCCTCAATCAGACGCTCTTTCGCGCGAGGATCCCCTTCAGACTTTCGCTTTGCCAACTCCAATTCTTCCTCTGAAGTCAGAAGCGGAACGGTTCCAATCTCTTTCAGGTACATACGAACCGGATCTTCCGTACCAATTCCATCCAGCAGATCGATGGCGTCCAAATCGATGTCCTCTTCCTCTTCTTCATTCATAATGAAATCGTCGTCGTCATTGTCCAGTACAAGTTCTTCCTCATGAGTCGGCTCGTCTGTCATAACGCGTAATACATCAATATTTTTGCTTTCCAGATAGTTGTAGATATTCTCCAGTTGTTCCGCATCCAATTTGGCTCCGGCAAAGAAGTCGTTGATATCGTTGATATCTAATGTGTTGTTCTTGGATTTACCTAATTCAACTAACTTGTCAAGCTGCTGCAAAAAATTGTTTTTCTCCACTGTGCGCGTCCTTTCCAAATGCAAACAAAATGCCTTGAATATATATTATATATTCTTTCATTTCAAATGTAAAGACACAAAGAACGTTTTTTCCTATTTTTTCGCCAATTTTTTTCATCCAATATCCTGAAGGGAAACGAAAAATCAGGGAAACCATCTCTATCAGACGTTGCTTCTCTCTTTATTCTTTCGTTCCTTCTTTTGCTGCGATTTCCTCTTTTTCCTCTTTCTTCTCTTCCTTTTTCATAATGGTAAGAGCACGGTGAAGAACCCGAATATCCACATCGGTTTGACTTCCTCCAAATTCCCCATCTTTTACCCAGTCGATGGGACTTTCGGAGTGGAAGGTAATATGATCTGTCTTAAAACGAATGACAAATTCTGATTTTGCATTGGTAATAAATAAAGCGGTTGCCAGTTCTCCCCACTCTGCCAGGTTCCGAGGCTGACGAATCAGAGTCACTTCAAACAATCCTTCATCCATCTCGATGTCCGATCCCCAGATTCCTGTCATACCTCCGACACGATATGAATTGCTGACCAGGCCGCAAAGGAAATTGTCCTCATATACATTTTCACCGGACTCAATCCGCACGGGGTATGCTTTCAGGTTCATAAGCTGTTTTGCTGCTTCCACAATATAAGCCTGATGCCCCAAAATTTTCTTCATATCCTGAGGCGTGATATAAGAAATATCGGTAAAAGCACCAAATCCCGATACATAACAGAAGTATTTCCCATTCACACTTCCGATATCAATGAGAAAAGGAATCCCATTGGCTGCAACTTTGGCCGCATCCTTCATTCGGGAAGGAAGTTTGAGGCTATGTGCAAAATCATTGGTGGTTCCAGCCGAAATATATCCCAGTTCCGGTCGTTTTTCCGGAGCAATCTTCATAAGTCCATTGACGGTCTCATTCAAAGTTCCGTCACCCCCGCTGCAGACTACCCGATCCACATGACATCCTCTTTTTCTTGCAACCTCTGTTGCTTCCCCAGATTCTTGTGTAATATATACTTCCAACTGATATCCCGCTTTAATAAATGTATCCAGAATATCCGTTAGTTTTCCCTTGATTTTTGCTTTTCCTGCATTGGGATTTACAATCATAAGAAGTTTTTTCATAACCATTCCTCCATCATAGGTAATTCCCTGCCAAATATTTTTTTACTCCGACATCCCATACAAAATTTCCCGGAAAAAGCCTAGGACTTTTCCATAGAATACAGGAATTCCGCATATGTTTTCAATGCTGTCGGAATCGGATATTTTTCTTTAATTCTTGCCGGAGTCTCAAAAGCGGAATTGTCCGCCCAGGGTTCCGTCAGTTTTATATGCCAGCCGGTCATATGCCATTCCACATGGGAAAAAATATGTTTCGATCGGGGAAGCGGTGTCAAAATTCCCGATTGTCCTTCGCTTTTCAGCCATTCCATCAGACGATCCTCATCCCACACTCCCTGCTTCCAGGGAAATTCGTACATCCCGGCCAGAAGACCGTTTCCAGGTCTCCGACGGACGGCATATCTTCCATTCCATTCCATAAGCAAAATCGTCTTTTCTTCGATTCGTCTTTCCTTTTTCGCAGGCTTCACCGGGTATTTCTCTTCTTCGCCTGCTTTCCTGGCCATACACCAGTCTGCCAGCGGACAATGGCTGCACAGAGGCCGGCCGTTGGGAATGCAGATTGTCTCTCCCAGTTCCATGATAGCCTGATTAAACTCTCCGGGCTGGTCTTCCGGCATAATTCTTTGCAGACGAGCTTCCATCCGTTTCCTGGAAGCCGCTTTTGATATATCGGAATCGTCCGCTAAAAATCGTGTCATTACCCGCATCACATTTCCATCCACTGCAGGAACCGGCAAATGAAAAGAAATGGAACCAATGGCACCAGCCGTATAAGCTCCAATTCCGGGAAGTTTCTTTAGTTCATGATAATCAGCCGGAAGTTCTCCCCCATATCGTTCCTCACAGACGATGGCAGCCTTCATCAGATTTCTTGCCCGACTATAATATCCCAGGCCTTCCCATAATTTCAGGACCTCTTCCTCCTTGGCAGCTGCCAGTGAAGGAATATCAGGAAACGCCTGAAGAAAACGGCTGTAATAGGATCGAACCGCCTCTATTCTCGTCTGCTGGAGCATGATTTCCGAAATCCATACATGATAGGGAGAAGCATCCTCTCTCCAGGGGAGTTCACGGCGAACCCCGATGAACCATTTTATCAATACTTCCGGCAGAATATTCAAGCATTCCAGTCTTTCCGGATGATCTTCCGCTGCCATTTCTTTTTTTTCAGCCATTCTGCCTGCTGTCTCCCTTCATTTCCAGGTAAATAACAAAATCCTTTTTCTTTCCTTACCGTATTTTTGTTTCTTTGACTGCAAAAAATAATCCTATGATACACCGCTCAGAACACCATATCCTCTCTTTCCATCAGGATATATCAATAAATTTTACACTGTATATCATAGTATTTTATCTATGGGATTATAGCATAATCGACAAATGATGTCTATTCTGGTTCTGTCTTTTTATCCTTTTTAGACAATCTTAATATTTATTGGTATTTCTAAAGAAATTGCCGAAAAGTCAAAGCGTCACGGCTGCCCAGATGACGACAGACTGCTTTTGTCGTGAACAGAAGAAAAGGTATGGAAATCAAATCAAAGATTTTTCTTCCATACCTGTCATAGTCACCTGTATTGTTTGGAAATGCAGATATACATACTTTCTGCATTCCTCGTTTCTAAATCATACCTGTTTTAAAGCAAATGCATACGTTTCGCCAATCGAATAATCGTCCGTCCTTTCGGCATCTCCATAAGCTCTTCCCTGCCCATGGCTCCCGTCTTCAGCACCAGAACAAAATAAACGATACATGCCACAAAAATACTGAAGAAAAGACAGAGTACATTATTGGAAATCACTGCATAACAGCCTTCATATACTCCCCATGCAACTGCACCCATGATCACGGCACAAAGAGCCGGCATCAAAAATGTTTTGAAGTATTCCTGCTGATATCCCAAAGCCCGACGTACCGACCGATGATTCAGGAAACTCATCAGCATGGAATATGTGATGGCTGCAGCAACGATACAATAGAGATTCAGATCGGTAAAAATCAAAAGGAAAACAAGAACCACTGTCTGAACAACCAGCGCAATGGCTGCATTGATTACCGGCCGGTTTACCTGTCCGACTCCCTGAAGAACTGCATTGGTCAGAGTAGACAAGGAAGTAAACACAATCGAAATACTCAGAGCCTGAAGCAAAGAAGCCGCCAAATCCAAGGATTCCCTCTGAGGGAACAAAAGCATCATAATCGGGCGAGACAAAACAGCAAGTCCCACTGCAGCAGGAATAGCAATCAGCATGGTAGTGCGAATGGCTGATGTAATTTTCTTTTTCGTACCCTCAATATCCCCTACGACATAGCTGCCTGAAATTGACGGAATCATCGCCGTAGACATGGCAGAGGACAAAGCAATGGGAATATTCGAAATAACTACCGCTTTACCAGAATAAATACCGTACATGGTTATGGCTTCCGATGAAGTAAAGTGCTTCACCAGACGCACGATCTTAATGTAGATGGTCTGATTCAGCGAAATACTGAAGTTGTAAATAAAGGTACTTAAAATAAAGGGCGTAACCATACAGAAAATCAGTTTAAAGATGGATTTGTATGAAAGCACCCGTCCGTTTGTGTCATTGGCAACCCGATTTTCAATGTTCTTTCTATTGTCACGATATAACACGTACATAAAAATCAATGCGGAAAGAACACCGATACCGGTACCCAGAGCACTTCCCATGGCGCCGCGAACAGCACGATCCGTATCGCTTCCTCCGGAAATGGCATTAATAAAGATCCAGGCAGCCAGAATACTTACACCGGCATTCAGAATCTGTTCCAGAATCTGAGACAAAGACGTCTGAACCATTGTCTTGTGGGCTTGAAAATATCCCCGGAGAACCCCCAGGAAACCGGACAGAAAAATCGTGGGAGCAAAAATGCGGAGAACCGCTACCGAATTTTCCTCCACAAGAACTCCTGCAAAACAATAGGTAAACAGGCTGGCTGCACCGCCGATCACCAATACATACACAAGAGCGCATTGAAAAATCCGATGAGCATTTCGATATTCCTGCAATTCCAATCTCTGGGCAATAACTTTGGAAATCGCTGCCGGAATACTGTAAGATGATAAAAGCAATATAATAGTATAGATATTATAGGCAGTACTGTAATACCCATTACCCTCATCACCGATAATTCCGGTCAAGGGACTTCGATACAGAATTCCTATAATACGTACGATAATTCCCGCTGCAGCCAGTATTCCTGCCTGCATAATAAAAGAATCTTTATTCTTTGAATTATTCATGAAATCAGTTTCCCCCTGCTTTTCACAACTCATGATATTATACCCTTTTCGACAGCTTTCCGCAATATTCCTGCCCTGATTCTTTGGAAGAAAGAGTTCCGCTTGCGGAACTCTCGCGCTGCCGCTCGGCTGCTCCTGCAGCCAAACTTCCATTGGAGCGGCATGCGCATCCTCCCGGAGGGTTTTATGCAATAGGAACGGAGTTTCCTATTGCATAAAAAGGCCTTATCGGTGGGAAATCGACAAAGCCTAAAAATATCGCTAATTTATTTATTTTATTCATCAAAGCAATGAATAAACAAACCATTGCAAAGCTTCGGTTCAAACCAGGTAGATTTGGGCGGCATGGTTTTGCCCGCATCTGCCACAGCCAGCAGTTCATCCATAGAAGTGTGATATACAAGAAATCCTATTTTCTCTCCCGTTTTACATTTCTCTGCCATGCTTTTTATCTGATTCCGACCACCGATAAACTCCAACCGTTCATCCTTCTTCATATCCGTAATTCCCAGAATAGGATCCAGAATAAAATCCTGAAGGACGGAAATATCCAGTCTGCTGCAGACGGATTTCGGTCTGTGCTCTTCCTTCAGCTGCAGACGATACCATGAATTCTCCAGAAGAACCATGAACTCCCCGCGTTTTTCCGGCATTTTTCCCTCAACATTTTCTTCTATGTAAAAACTCTCACTTATTTTTCCCAAAAGGCTGTCTCTGGTATGTCCATTCCATCCATCTACCAAACGGCTGTAAGGAAGAATCTGAAGCTGGTCATCGGGAAAACAGGCACAGGCTACATAATTCCATGGTTCCTGTCCCGTGTAATCCGGATGTTCCTGACGCATTTTCTTACAGATTTGTACCCCGGACATAATCCGATGGTGTCCATCTGCAATGTAAAACCCATCAATATCTCCAACCCATTCTTCTACCCGGGCACATTCTTCTTCCTCTTCAATCTTCCAAATCGTATTCCAGACCTGGTTTTCTGAGAAAAAATGGTAGAGTGGTTCCCGTTCTTCCACAGATTTCATCCAGGAAGAAAGCTCCTTCCGAGCCCGGTATGCCATAAGAATCGGACCGCCGATCTGTGCTCTGCAAACAGTCATATGATGAGACAGATCTTCCAGTTTCTTTTCCCGAACCTTTTCATGGGCATACACACGTCCTTCCAGAATATCATCCACAGGAATACAGCCCACCAGACCTGTCTGTCTATGACCTTGTCCTTCCAAACGATAAACATAAAAAGACGGATGAAGATCCCTCTCCATGACACCATCTGCTACCCAGTTTTCAAGAAGATTGGAGGCTTCCTTGTAAACACGATCAGTTCCCCATCCACGATCACTATAAAGAATTTTCGGATGAACTATACTGGTATAACTTAATGGATTATCCTGCAGTTTTTTGCGGATCTCATCCTGAGTCATCGCATTATGTGGTCCGGATGCAACCCTGGCAGCCAAAGAAGGCTGAGGTCGGATACAGGTAAAAGGTTTTAATACAGCCATCTCGTTCTCCTCCCAGTAAAACAGATGTTTCTCTTTATGTCAAAGAATCTGCTGAACACTACTAATAATTATATTTATTATAGCAAATATCAAAGAAATTTCTACTGAAATTTATATAAGCCGACAAAATGTAAAAAATACGAAAAAACGGCAGACAATTCAAAAAGCCTGCAGGGAAATCTTCACGGTTTTTTTCTTTTCTCATATCTTAATAAAAAGACTCTTTGCAGCAGAAAGGAGACTGTCATGATCAACCTGCAAACCGACGGCTGCACCCCTGACTATAATATGCGCCGCCGCAATCAGGACAGTGCATGTATGCCTTGCTCCCGAAGAAATCCCGGCAGGGCTAATCCCTGTCGGAATCCATTCACTCCTGGAGCCGGAAACATGCCCCAGGGCCGGGGAATGAATCCGCCGTACAATATGATGACAAGAAATGTTCCCCAAAGAACCATGAATATGACAGATGACCATCATGAATGCCCAGAAAATTCGAAGTCAGATGAGAAGAGAAGTTGTCAATGCCCTGTTGAAAAGACCTGCAGGGACTGCAGAAAACAGGATTCCTGTCAGGACTGCCAATGCTCTTCCGAAAGAAGCTGCCATGGCTGCAAAAACACAGATTCCGGTCAGGAATGCTCATGTCCTTCCGAAAAGACCTGCCGCAGCTGCGGAGCAGAGATTTCTTATCATTGGGAGAAAGATTCTCTTCATGGAATGCCTCTGGCCATGGCGTACGTTCCCTGGCAGACCTGGCAAAATATTTGTGATCTCGACAAAGCCCTGAGTATCGGCACAATATTCCAGGATCTCTATTATCCCTGGGAAGTTGGGAGGTGTTCCGGAAAATGATGCATCCGTCAGAAAAGCAAAAACTCCTTTCATCCATTTATCAATACGGATTTGCCATGGATGATACAAGACTCTATCTGGACACCCATCCGGAAGACTGTGAAGCCCTGGCCTATTTTCGGGAAATGGCGGAACGGTATCACGATGCGGTCCGCACCTGGGAAGAAAATGTTGGTCCCCTCAATCAGGACTGGGCAGATGTATCGGATGGCTGGGCCTGGATCTGTGATCCCTGGCCCTGGGAAGGAGGTATGTGCTGATGTGGCAATATGAAAAACGTCTTCAATACCCGGTTAAGATAACTCAGACCAACCCGAAACTGGCTCAGTATATTATGAGTCAGTACGGGGGTCCCGACGGAGAAGCCGCTGCTTCCATTCGTTATCTTTCCCAGCGCTACTCCATGCCCTTCGCCGAAACCCGGGGTCTCCTCACCGATATAGGTAATGAAGAGTTGTTATTGCAGAATACCTTCCGTCGTAATAAAATGGAATATGCTGCGATATCATATTTCGACAGGAAAGGAAATGAAAATGAAAAGTTTATTTCATAAAATCAAAAGCGAAGGAGTTATGCTGATCTCCCTGACTCTGGCCACCTTGTCCATGTTTTTTGTCCATCCCGGAAAAGGATATGTGGAATATATCGATTTTCGGACCCTTGCCCTTCTATTCTGCCTGATGACGGTAATGGCCGGATTCAATCAGCTGGGACTGTTCCGTCTTCTGGCCCGAAAACTGTTGGAGGGGGCAAAAACCGTACGGGGCGTTATTCTGACCCTTGTGCTGCTCTGTTTTTTTTGTTCCATGGTCATTACCAACGATGTGGCTTTGATTACTTTTGTACCCCTCAGTATTATTACATTGAATCTGGCCGGTTTAAGAGAAAAAATCATATTTACGGTAACTCTGGAAACAATCGCTGCCAATCTGGGAAGTATGCTGACACCCATCGGAAACCCGCAGAACCTGTTTCTGTTTTCCGCTTACGATATGAGCATGGAGGATTTTGTACAAACCCTCTTTCCCTTTGGTCTTATTTCTCTGCTCCTGCTGATTCTATTTGTTATTCTGTCCGGGAAGGAATCCGCATCCGCCGATGCTGAAGCAGACGAAACCTCCGCTCCCGACAGAAGACTGTCTTCCCTGTATACCATCCTTTTTGTATGCGCTCTGCTGAGTGTATTCAAGGTTCTGGATACCCGTCTTCTTCTTGTCTGTGTTCTTCTGTCTGTATTGATTTTTGACCGGAAAACACTGAAATATGTGGATTACAGCTTACTGCTTACCTTTACGTTTCTGTTCATTTTTATTGGAAATCTGGGAAATATTCCCGGCATCAGCCGCTGGCTGGAGCAGGTGATCCAGGGCAATGAAGTGCTCGTCGGTATACTGGCAAGTCAGGTTTTCTCCAACGTACCGGCGGCAATCCTGCTGTCCAAATTCACCAATCAGGTTACATCCCTGCTGATAGGCGTCAATCTCGGCGGCCTGGGCACTTTGATTGCATCCATGGCCAGCCTGATCTCCTTTAAATTTGTACAAAAAGAAGGGCTGAAGACGGGTCGCTATATGGGAATTTTCACTGCCATGAATCTCCTTTTTCTGGCCGCCAACTGTGGCTTATATTGGATTCTCACCTGATGAGAATCCAATATACCATGCATTAACATCGTCAGCTCTGACAGTCTATCATCACCTCTGACAGTCTTCAGGATAACAAAGGATGGCTGTCGGTATCCCCCATTCCATAATTCCGTGATCTATGATCACTGTTTATTCCGGAATCGATGATCACCGTTTTTTCCGGGACGAATGATCACTGTCGATGCCGAGACGGATGATCAACGTTTATGGTAAAAATCCAGATTTGCGGCAGATGATTCAGCTGAATTTCAACATGACCGTCATGATAAACGGTCATGTGATTAAGCAAAATTCTGCACAAAATTTCGTCATTACTGCCATCAAAAATCATTTCTTCCATGTTCTTTTCCAGAACCGCTGTCAAACTTTTTTTATCTCCTCCGATACCATCCATCTCTTCATCCTGCCAGGCCAGAATGGACTCGGCAGCAGCTGCTGCTGTCTGATGGATCATTCGTTTCTCATCCATACGGAGCGATCTCAGGACTTCCTTCAGCATGGAAAAGGCAAGATCGTCGGAAACCATTTTTCCGACACTGCAGCCCGCCTCCTTTCCCTGAGGATCCCGATGACGCCGGCCTTCCTTTGCCGCTGTCAGGCATCCCCAACGCCGGTACGCTGTTCCATCCTTTCGATACCGTTTTCTTGAAACAAAACTGGCTCCGCATTCCCCACACTGAATCTTACCGGAGAGCCCGTAACGATGGGAATGTCCTGCCTGAAAGGATCCCCGAAGATTCCGTTTTTCTATTTCCGTTTCCACAAGTTCCCAAAGATCACGGCTGATGATGGGTTCGTGATGGTTCTTTATCACGATCTTTTTCTCCTCTCCATGATTGTACTTTTTCTCATGGGTCAGATAATCGGGAGTGATTGTCTTTTTCTGCACCAGATCTCCGGTATATTTCTCATTTCTGAGTACCTTCATGATATAGCTGCTGCTCCACCTGATATTTCCGGAAAAAGTGAGATATCCGGCCTCCTGAAGTTCCCGGGCAATCGTGCCGATCCCTTTCTTTTCCACTCCGTACTTGTAAAAAATCTCCCGGACAATCTCTGCACCCTGAGGATTCACCATGAGTTTTCCGTCTTTTACGTCATAGCCAAGCAGAGAATGACCAAACACCACGCCTCGTTCCATCTGCCTTGTCTGTCCCCATTTCACACGATCCGATGTTTTCCGGCTCTCTTCCTGGGCAATGGACCCCATAATGGAAAGACGCAGTTCCGAATCGGGAGCCATGGTATGAATGCCATCGTTCATGAACCACACACCAATCCCCAGCGCCTTCAATTCCCTGGTATACGAAATGGTATCCAGGATATTCCGGGAAAAACGACTGACTTCCTTCGTAATCAACAAATCAAATCTGCCACTTCTGGCATCCTTCATCATACAGTTAAACTGCCTGCGTTTTTTTGTGGACGTCCCGGTGATTCCCTCATCTGCATAAATCTGATACAGATGCCACTCCGGCCGGCGGCTGATATATTCCTCAAAATATCTTTGCTGGGCTTCAAAAGAATGGATCTGATCCTCTTTTTCTGTTGAAACACGACAGTAACCGGCTACCCGAATCATTCTCTTTCCCCCTGTCATCCATACTCAATTTTGATATTCCCGTCACGAATTCCTTTTCTGATTCTTTTTCTGATTCTTTTTTCCGATTCTTTTTCTGATTCCTTTTCTGATTCCTTTTCTGATTCTTTTTCTGCTTCCTTTTCTGATTCTTTTTCTGCTTCTTTTTCTGATTCCTTTTCGGATTCCTTTTCTGATTCTTTTTCTGCTTCCTTTTCTGATTCTTTTTCTGTTTCTTTTTCTGATTCCTTGTCTGATTCCTTTTTAATCTCTTTTCCATATCCTTTTCCGCAGCTTATCTTCGGCCATTCTGTACTGATCTTCATTCAGAATTTCATTCTCCCGAAGGATAAGAAGAATGGCCCTCTGATATTCCATGAGAAAATCCGGAGCCGTATTCCAGTTGATGTCGCCGTCATTTTCCACTCCCTTTAGGACAGCTTTGTTTCTCATTCTTTCACTCCCTTACATTCCAGATCAAACAGGATTTCAATAATCTGTATGCAGGGATTTTGTCCCCTTTTCCTTTGCAAAAGAAAAAATCTCTGAAATGCAGTACAGCAAATCAGAGATTATTCAAAGGATTTTTCGGTAATCTTTGAAGAACTGAAAGATTATCTTGGATTCGAGCTGGAGGGAGAAATTCAGGTTATGGACTACTCCGCACTGACCACCTCTCTGGCAGAGAGTAAGGTAGACATTGGAATGGCAGCCCTTTGTGCCACCGATGAACGTAAAGCTGTTATGAACTTCACAGAATCTTACTGTGACTCCGGCCAGGTAATGGCTGTTAATACGGAAACAAGTCCCAAAGATTTGACCGATGTGTCCATGCTGGAAAGCGGCAACTATAAGGTTGCTGTAGAAAAAGGTACCGCTTCCCATCTGTATCTGATCAACGCAGGTGTACCGGATAGCTGCATTGAGGTTCATGACACCATCACCACCGCCTATGAATCTCTGGAACAGGGCAAGGTTGACTGTCTGCTGCAGGATGGCCCTGGTATGGCTTACTACATCAAAACCGTAGAAGACACGAAACTGGCTATCGTTGGCGAAGAATTTAATCAGGGTCAGTCCCCTTATGCCATCGCTATTTCCTTCGGATGTGCCGATGAAAACGAAGGAATTGTTGACATTATGACCCAGGCAATCTCCGAACTGACAGAAAGCGGAACCTTCGGCGAATTAAGTGCTGAATGGCTTGAATAGTTCCTCCTTCATATGTTAATATGACTACAGGGAGCCGCATGAGTTATCCTCATGCGGCTTCTTTACGGCAATACAAAAGAATGGTATGCGGCTGTGATCCACCTGCTCATTTTCTTCCAATTACCGGAATTACCATTCTTTCCTTTATATAATAATAAACAATACACTGCTTTCTGCAGCCTTCGAAAGGATTTTCTGGACTATGAAAAAATATGCTCCTATGCTTATTGTTCTGGCCGGCTGCCTCTGGGGAACCATGGGATTATTCGTACGGCATTTAAATGAAATGGGTCTGGCCTCCATGCAGATTGTAGAGCTCCGCAGCATCATTGCGGCACTCCTCCTTTTCCCCATCACTTTTTTTAAGGACAAAAAACTGCTGAAAATCAGAATACACCAGCTTTGGCCTCTGGTCTGCTCCGGCCTGTTCAGCATTGTGTTCTTTAATTTCTGTTATTTTTCCACTATTTCCATTATGAATCTTTCCATGGCTGCCATTCTTCTCTACACCGCACCCATGTTTGTCATGCTGCTCTCGGTGGTTCTGTTCCAGGAAAAGCTGACTGCACGGAAGCTGACTGCTCTGGGCTTTGCCTTTGGAGGCTGCTGTCTGGTCTGCGGAATCCTGAACTCTTCGGTATCCATTACCCTGCCCGGCCTGCTTCTTGGTCTGGGATCCGGCCTTGGCTATGCCCTGTATTCCATCTTTTCCCGGTTCAGCCTCAATCAGGGGCTCCATCCCATTGCCGTGACAGACTACACCTTTCTTTTTGCAGCAATCGGAGGAGCAGCGCTTACGGATTTCTCGTCCATCGAAGCTATCATTCAGCAATATGGGGTAACATTTATCGCTTTTGCCATTTTTTACACTGTGGTCACCACCGTACTCCCCTACCTGCTCTATACCACCGGCCTGAGATATGTGGAAAACGGAACGGCATCCGTCATCGCTTCCATCGAACCTGTGGTAGCCACCATCCTGGGATTTCTGGTATTTGCAGAAACCCCCACCCTGTCTACTCTTCTGGGAATTATTCTTGTGGTGCTGGCTTTGGTTCTGCTGAATCAGACAAATCAAGAATGACTTTCTCCTGAATCCGTCTCTTCAAATCCAGTACTTTTTCTTCGATTAGCTTCATCGTAACCAAAAATGCTGCATCTTCCTTGCCACTGGGGTCATTCAGTCCCCAGTCTTCCCGATATCGGCAAGGCAGGAACGGACACCGTACATTGCAGCCCATGGTAATGACAATATCTATCTCAGGCAGTTCGGACAAGAGCTTGCTATATTGATTTTCCTCCATATCTATGCCATGAGCCTGCTTCATCAGCCGCACGGCATCCTGATTGATCTGAGGTTTTGTTTCAGTGCCGGCAGAGAAACTCTCGAACACATCCCCTGCCAGTTTCTTTCCCAATGCTTCTGCCATCTGGCTGCGGCAGGAGTTATGAACACAAATAAAAGCGACGTTAGGTTTTTTCATGGTTGACCTCCGAAAAAGGACACCTCTTTCCGATGCACTGATTATTCTTCCTGCTATGGCGGCAGACCGGAATGGAGAGCTTCATTTCCACACCCAGATGTTCTCTGGCAAAGTCGATGGCAGCGAGAATGGACAGCCAGGAATCACGTTTGCAGCACCGGGATAAATTACTTCATAAAGGCGCTCCTTTGTTGTAATAACAACAGACTTGTTGAATTCTTTATACTATAATGAGCGGGTAAAATCAATATTCACAAAAAGTTTCACATAAAAGGAGTACGGAATTATGATTCGTAAAATCATCAAAATCGACGAAGAAAAATGTAATGGCTGCGGCGCTTGTGCCGCTGCCTGTCACGAAGGCGCCATTGAGATGGTGGATGGCAAGGCAAAGCTCACCCGGGAGGATTACTGCGACGGACTTGGAGATTGCCTGCCCGCCTGCCCGATGAATGCCATCACCTTTGAGGAAAGAGAAGCACCCGCATACGACGAAGCTGCTGTATTGGCAGCGAAGACAGCCAAATCCCAGCCTTTGCCCTGCGGATGCCCCGGCACCCAGGCAAAAGCAATTCACCGCAGCGAAAAGCCTGCCGCTGTATGCGCTCCCCAGACCTCTCAGCTTTCTCAGTGGCCGGTGCAGATCAAACTGGTGCCTGTAAATGCACCCTGGTTTGACCGTGCAAAGCTGTTGGTGGCCGCCGACTGCACCGCTTATGCTTATGCCAATTTCCATCAGGATTTTATCAAGGATCACATTACTCTGGTAGGCTGTCCCAAGCTGGATAACGTAGACTACGCCGAAAAGCTCACCGAAATCCTCAGACACAATGACATACTCAGCATTACCGTGGTGCGGATGGAAGTACCCTGCTGCGGCGGTATCGAAAACGCAGTCAAACGTGCACTGCAGAACAGCTGTAAATTTCTGCCCTGGAATGTGGTCACCATTTCCACAGACGGTCGTATCCTGAACAGACTCTAAAATGAGAATAACCGTTGTCTTCCTTTACCTGAAACGGATGTTCCGGAAACCCTTGCAAATCTGGCTCTATTCGTTCCGTGTTTCATTTTAACCCGTTTGTAGGTACAGAGGAACTGGCACACATGGAAATTATTGCTGCTATTGTCCGGCAGCTGACCAGAAATCTGACGGAAGAAGAGATTACCAATTCCGGTTTTGGACCTTATTATATCGACCATACCATCGGAATCTGGCCGGCGGCCGCGTCAGGTGTTCCTTTCAATGCCTGTGAATTCCAGTGCAAGGGAGACGCCATTACAGATCTGGTGGAGGATATGGCGGCAGAACAGAAAGCCAGAACCACCTACGACAACATCCTTCGGGTTGTCAAGGAAGAAGAAATCTGTGATCCGATCCGTTTCCTGCGTGCCAGAGAAGTCGTTCATTTCCAGCGATTCGGTGAAGCACTCCGACTGGCCAAAGATAAGATGGATACGCCGAATTTCTATGCCTTCAACCCTGCTTTTGATTCTCCGAAACCGAAACAGTGTAGAAAATAAAAGGTATTCTATCAATTCATTCAAAAATGAATAGACAAATAAGCGAATTCTTCGATCCATAAACCAAATAAAAAGGGGATAAACCGTGACGAAATCATATCACGTTTATCCCTCTTTTTATTTTACCACTTTCTTTTGAAATTCTTTTTGCGATACTGTCCGGGGGTCATTCCTGTATACTTGCGGAAAGTCTTGGAAAAATGACTCTGGGAACAGAAACCAAGGTACTGTCCGATCTCCATGAGACTGTATTCGGAATACTGAATCATACTCTGAGCTTCCTTCACACGGCTTTTCTGAATGAATTCGCTGACGGTTTCTCCCGTTTCCTTTTTAAATAAGGCACTGAAATAGGTTTCACTGAGACCTGCATTCTCTGCAATGCTTTTCAGAGAAATATCATAATGGAGATGGCGCAAAATATAATCAATGGCATTCTTTGTCTTTTCGCTCATCAGCACATCGGATTTATTCTCGTGTACTCTCTTGGTAAAATCCAATACAGCACGCTTGTAAATGTCTAAAAGCTGTTCGGGCGAATTGCAGGCATCCGCCTCCTGAATATAGGAATCACAGAGAGAAAATGCTTCCTCTTCTCCCAATCCACCATCCAATGCTGCTCTGGAAGCTATGGCAATTCCAACAATAATGGCATACAGCTGCTGACGGAAAGAATTGGCAGACATTCGATTGATTTTCTGATTCTCCATGGTTTCCAGATATTTGGTGATTCGTTTCAGGTCACCTTCCATGATCATTCCATTAACCATTTTTTCCTGGGCATATCTTCCCTGGGAACGGATTTCTTCGCGGCTCTGCAGAACCTCCCGATGGATATGCTCTGTTGTCATCTTCTCATTCTGTTCTCTCATTTCCATATGCGATGCTCCTGTAATATTTATTCTGCCTTAGGGCAGGGATTATCATTTATCAAACTCTTTTCAAAATGTTGGTGCAAATGAATTTGCTCCTATGATACAAACGGACTTCTCAGCATTTCACGCTCACAGAATCCTGCATCTTTTCAATTATTTATTACGATATTTCCAATTTGACTTACATTAACAGGATTGGCCATATAAAATATATCATTATTTCTGTCCTATATAATAAGAACAGACCAAATTACGAATATAATAATACAAAATCCCAGTTTTTTCTAGTACTTTTTTTTGATTTAATATTTTTTTAATAAAATTCTCCGTCTAATTTTTTATTCAAATCATTCCCCCGTCTAATTTCACATGCAAATCAATCGACGATGAATTCTTTCCTGACAGTCTCTGCCGAAATATACATTCATAAAAGCAACTAAAAAGCGAGAGAATGTCCTGAGGGCATTCTCTCGCTGTCACAGTATTACAACATCATTTTTCAATATCTGTATCCGCTGTCCTATGATTCCCTGTTGTCTTTCTGAGAATCTGCAGTCTTAAAAAATGAGCTGAAATCGGTTTTCAGAATAAACTTTCAGACCTTTAGAATCCGTCTTCCGAATCGGTCTTCAAAATCAGTCTTCCGAATTAGTCTTCAAAAGTAATTCTGCGTCCTTCTTCTGCAGACTGATAAGCGGCATACATTACTTTCAGGGACTGATATGCCAGATCAAAATCGGAAGTAGGAACACGATCATAAGCAACGGTTTCTACGAAGTCCTGAAGCTCACCCATGTATCCGCGGATGATTTCATCGGAAACGAATGCCTTATTCCAGCCAAGTTTTGCCGGCAGCATTTCAGAAATGGTTACATCTTCCAAACCTTCTTCATCCAGGAAGTAGGTGTTCAGGATATCTGTAGGAGTGATATTGCACATAAGCGCACTGTCATTGCTGTATACTTCAATATAGTTCTTTGTTCCGCCCAATACGGTATCACTGGCAATGGTCATGGATTTGGTTCCATCGGAGAAAGTAACAGTGATAACACCAAAATCTTCTACGTCTTCCGGACGTGCAGAGATATGACGATGTTCGTATTCATTCAGGCAGGCAGTGGTTTTACCCGTATCACAGGTAACGCTCTTAATGGTAATTTCCTCTCCTCTTGCCTGTGCTTCCTGTTGTTTCAGCCAAAGCATACCGGTCAGAGGATGGGTACCGGTACGAATCAGGGTACCGCCGCCGGTTCCGTTCCATTTTCCAGCCAGGGAAGAGCTGGAGCCTTTCAGGCTTTCTTCACCTTTCATAAAGAGGATTTTGCTCTTCTTTGCACGGATGATTTCAGCTGCTTTCTGAACGTTGGTAGCATATACGAAGTTTTCTGCATACATGAACTTTCTGCCTGTCTCTTCTACTACTTTCTTCAGTTCATCCATGTCCTTCATGATTTCCTGGAACATATAAGCCTTGGGAGTAGTATTTCCTACATTCTCCTCACCTTTTTTGCCGAAGTATCCGGTCAAAGGTTTCTCACAGATTACATGTTTTCCGGCTTTCATCGCTTTGATGGCCATGGGAATGTGAAGGAAAGGCGGAGTTACAATATCAATTACCTGGATTTCCGGATCACTCAGCATCTCATCATAATCAGCCGTAATACTCTCATAACCAAAAGTGTTTTTCAGTTTTTCAGCCAGCTCCAGATTCAGATCGCAAACCGTTTTCAGACGAACGGGAACTCCGCTTACTTTTGCATAACCATTTCCATGCAAAAATGCTGCATAACCTGCGCCTACGGTTCCGATTACTACGGGTTTTACCTGTTCTTTCATTTTGAATGCCTCCTAATATAATTGATTGAGTCCGTTTCCCTTATATTCACACCGGGAACGAATCATTATGTTCATGTTTAACGTTCTTATGTTGAATGTTTTTATGTTTGATTGCTTCTATGTTTGATTGCTTTTATGTTTGATTGCTTTTATATTCTCTTGACGATTATGATTATATAGGAGTTAATCCATAAAAACAATTTCATTTTTTCACACAATTGATAACATTAATGTTATAATTTGTTTGGATTATCATTACATTCTTGTTGATAACATATTCTCTATTCTTATCTTTTTCCGGCAGAATATGGATTTTTTTCTTTCCTGCCGGATTATCCGGGAGGTATTCTTATGAATCTAAATCAGCTTCTTTGCTTTCAGGCCCTGGCCCGAAACGAACATTACACAAAAACCGCAGAATCTCTTTCCATCGCCCAGTCCTCCCTGAGCCGGACCATCAATCAGCTGGAAACGGAACTGGGAACCTATCTATTTGAAAAAAAAGGACGAAGTGTGACCCTGACCAAACAGGGCCGTATTTTCTATGAATATGTGGACCAGGGCCTCCAGCAAATCAATCAGGGCGTCAAAGCCGTTCAGGAATCACTGGATCCCTCCCACGGTATCATTGATTTTGCCTTTATCTATGCCTTAAGCCCCACTTACATTCCCCAGACCATCCAGCAATTCCTGAAAAATCCGGCAACCAAAAACTATTCCTTCCGATTCTATCAGGGAAACTCCCGAAAGATTCTTCCGGGAATTCAGGATGGCAGTTATGATCTTGGCATTTGTTCCTATCTGGACATAGAGCCGGAGCTGGATTTTACACCGATTATCCGTCAGGAATACGTTTTGATTGTGGGAAATCATCATCCTCTGGCATCAAAAAACCGGGTGACTCTGGAAGAAGCCGCCCGGTATGATTTCATTATGCCTTTAGATCAGACAAGCTTTGTTGAAAAACTCTTTCAGCGTCATCATCTTTCTCCTCATATTACCAGCCGTGTAGAAGAGGATCACGCTGCCGCCTCTCTCGTTTCCATCAATCTCGGTCTGGCTATCCTGCCGAGAAATCCCATGCTGGATCAATATGGAATCCGCCAGATTTCCTTTGCTCCGGAGCCTGTGTACCGTGACTTCTATCTGGTACGCCGCAAAAACGGGGGAATGACGCCGGCTGCTGAAAAATTTTACCGTTATCTGAAAGAAAGCGGCCAGGTCATATTCCGCAATACAGAAAACAGTTAAGTCACCTGTCAGTGTTTCTTTTCTGCCGCCTGAATCTGTTCTGCCAGATCGTTCAGGTATACCCAGCGATCCATCTTTTCTTCCAGTTCCCGGGATATTTTTTCCTTCTCCTCCATCAGGGTCTGAAGACGGCTGTACTGGCTGGAAGCTTCTTCCATTTCCTGCTCCAGCTCTTCCAGCCGTTCTTCCAGAGCGGCAATGTCATCGTCAATGGTATTGTACTCCTGCTGCTCCTTGAAGGTAAATCGAATCTTCTTTTCATGACTCCGTCCTGCATTCCGATCCGCAGCCGTTTTTTTCACAGCAGCATTCGACACCTTCTCCGCCTCATTTTCCCGATTTTCCGGACGGCGAGGGGACAGGAAATAATCCGTATAACCGCCTTCATACTGGGTGATTTTTGTCCCTTCAAAGGCAAAGATCCGATTCACCATCCGATCCAGGAAGTATCGATCATGGGAAACGGTGATGACAATACCGTCAAAACTGTCCAGATAATCTTCCAGGGTTGTCAGAGTAGAAATATCCAGATCATTGGTAGGTTCGTCAAGAATCAGCACATTGGGAGCACTCATGAGAACACGAAGGAGATACAGACGGCGCTTCTCACCACCGGACAGCTTGTTCAGAGGCGTATACTGGAGTGCCGGAGGGAAGAGAAAACGCTCCAGCATCTGGGAGGCTGTCGCCATACCCTGGGAGGTTCGGATCACCTCTGCCACATCGCGAATATAATCAATTACTCTGGTATCGCTGTCCATTTCCGGGTTCTCCTGGGCAAAATAACCAATTCGAATCGTCTCTCCCAGCGTCACTGTTCCCGAATCCGGCTCCTCCAAACCAGTGATAATCTTCATCAGTGTGGATTTTCCACAGCCGTTCTTTCCAATAATTCCAATCCGTTCTCCCCGAAGAACAATATAATTGAAATCTTCAAAAAGAACACGATCTCCGAAGGATTTTCCCACATGTTCCAGCTCAATGGTTTTCTTTCCCATACGGCTTGCCACAGAATCCAACACAACCGTTTTATCCAATACGGTGTTAGCGGTGTTCTGGAGCTCCTCAATCCTCTGAATGTGAGCCTTTTGCTTTGTAGAACGGGCTCTTGCCCCCCGATGGAGCCAGGCCAGCTCTGTGCGGAGAATATTTTTTCTCTTCACATCTGCCGCCAAAGCCGTATCCAGTCGCTGCTGACGCATTTCCAGATAACCGGAGTAATTGGTTTCGTAGGAATATAGTTTCCCATGGTCAATTTCCACAATTCGATTGGTAACCCGATCAAGGAAATATCGATCATGGGTGACCATGATCAACACGCCTTTATAGGAGTCCAGATACTCCTCCAGCCAGAGAACCATGTCACTGTCCAGATGGTTTGTCGGCTCGTCCATAATCAGAATATCCACCGGATTCAGCAAAGCTCTGGCCAAAGCCACTCTCTTCCGCTCTCCTCCGGACATGGATTCTGTCGTTCTTTCCCAGTCCGAAAAACCAAGCCTGGTCAGTATTCTCTTTGCTTCGCTCTCGCCGCCCCATTCATTGGAAATCGAGTCATGACCGGCCTGTACATACTCCAGAAGGGTAGGATTTCCCGGGAATTCCGGAGTCTGAGGCAAATAGGCAACCTTTACCTGATTCCCCTTGGTAATCGTTCCCTCATCCGGTTCTTCCAGACCGGCTATCATCTTCAGCAAAGTAGTCTTTCCTGTACCGTTGATGCCGATAATTCCGATTTTTTCTCCCTCTTCAATGCCAAGGGAAACCGCATCAAATAATGTTTTGTCTCCGAATCCCTTTGTGATTTGTTCCATAACCAGAATATTCATCTTTTCATTCTCCGTCTATCGCCGTCTCCCCGGCTTTTTTCCCTATGATTCCTGGGACTTTTGTTTGTACCCGTCTCTTTGTTCTTTAACCCGGATTTTTTGATTCCAGACGCTTTTGTTCCGTTTTTCTTTGCTCCGAACTCTTTGGAAGCGGACTCTCCTGTTCCGGTTTCCTTTGCTCCGAATCTTCTGGAATCAGATTCCCCTGTTATGGCTGCCTTTGCTCCGCGGGATTTCGTTCCTGACTGTTTTTTTACCGAATAACCAAAGGTTCCTATGGCTTCTCCCAGATGATAATAGGTTCCATGGGAATATGCCGTCAAATCCGCTTTTCCCAGATCCAGACTGCCTTTTTCATTCAGAAGACGTTCCTCCACCTGGACTCCCATTACCTGGGCCAGAAACATATGATGGCTTCCCAGAGGCAAAATTTCCGTGATACGACACTCAATGTTCACCGGGCTTTCTGCAATTCCCGGCGCACGGATATGAACCGACGGCTGGGGCGAAAGTCTCATATCCCGGAACTTGTCCGTGTCCCTGCCGGATTTTACTCCACAATAGTCTGCCGCCCGATTGAGGTCCCCTGTAGTCAGATTAATGACAAACTCTCCCGTCTCCCGAAGAATATCATAGGAATACCGTTCTGGACGAACAGAAATAGAAACCATGGCCGGATTGGTGCAGACAGTTCCGCACCAGGCCACGGTAATAATATTAGGTTTCTCTCCCGGGCGGCTGCAGCTAACCATAACGGCCGGCAGCGGATACACCATATTTCCCGGCTTCCACTGTTGTTTACTCATATTTTCTCCTCTAAACTTCCGGAATCAGCTTTACGCAAATTCCTTCCTGCCCATTGACCACAGCCGCCGTAACTACCGTTCCCGGCGGATATAAAAGATTCTTTTGATAGAGAATCAACTGGGGCATCTGACTGCTGCTGATTGTCGTCATTCCATATCCGGAAGGAATATCAAAAAACTCCGACATCTGTCCAAAGGCCAGATGATCCAGCTGCATTTCCTCAACCATAATATTGACCGCTCCAAAACCGTAGGCAGCATGGAAAAACCGCAGACGGCAGGATGCCCCGGACGAAGGCATTTGAGGAATATTTTCCAATTCCTGTCTGACAAGTTCCATCTCCATCTTTTATTCCCTGATTTCACCTTATGCTCTATCCTATGCAGAATTTCTCCGGGAATGCCAGATGTTTGCAAGACACTAATTGACATTTCTCTCGTTTACATACTAAGAAGTGCCGGAATTCCATAGGAAATCACACACATAATTACGGTGGCCATCACCAGTCCCAGATATATGGCCGGCAGTGCTTTTTTAAACTTTACACCCAGCAATGCGGCAATCAGAGAGCCGGTCCAGGCTCCCGTACCCGGCAAAGGAATTCCTACAAAGAGAACCAGTCCCAGAAATTCATATTTTTGTATGGTCTCACTTTTTCCCATGGATTTCCTTTCCAGTTTTTCCACCATGGGACGGAATAACCGGGTTTTCTTTAGCCAGGTAAATATGGGTGTAATAAAAAGAAGGATAAAAGGCACGGGTATCATGTTGCCTGCCAGACAGCATAAAATCCCCCGAAATAAATCCAGGCCAAGCAGAGAGGAACAAATGATACCCCCTCTCAATTCTACAATGGGAACCATGGACACCACAAAAACAATCAGTTCTTTTGGAAGTCCTGTCATAATATTGATAAACCAATGGATAATCGATGCAGCCATATTACCTCCTTATGCTCTATCTCTGATATCCTGCCGCCTAATCTATGCTTTTCCGCCCTGTTTCTTTTTATGGATATTCCGGATCGTCTTTTTCTGTTTACGATCCCTGCCTGCTGTCCCATTCCTTTTCCCGGAAGCCGTCTGTCTGCTTCCGGTACTCTTTCCCGAAACAGACTCAGAGGAACCCACAGGCCTGTTGCCGTAAGACCTGCTTCCTGCAGAGGAAAACCTGCTGCCGGATGATTTGCCACCGGAATACTTCGGATCAGAAGACCTGGAATCAGCTCCGGAATAAGGTCTGGGTGGAATCAGACAATGGCGGTCATATCCAATCAGATCTTCTCTTCCGGCTTTCAATAAAGCTTCCTTCACCAGATCATACAGTTCCGGATTTCTATACTGAATCAGAGCCCGCTGCATAGCTTTTTCATGGGGATTCTTTTCCACATATACCTTTTTCATTGTACGAGGATCCAGGCCCGTATAATACATACAAGTAGAAATGGTAGATGGAGTGGGATAAAAATCCTGTACCTGTTCCGGCATATATCCCATATCGCGAACCATTTCTGCCAAAGCCACCGCATCCGTCAGCGTGGAAGCCGGATGGGAAGAAATCAGATAAGGAACGAGATACTGCTTCATCCCCAGTTTCTCATTCATTTTCTGATAGCGATCCGCAAAATTCTGGTACACCCGGAAAGGCGGTTTGCCCATGCTGGAAAGAACCCGGTCAGATACATGTTCCGGTGCCACTTTCAGCTGGCCGCTGACGTGATACTGACACAGTTCTTTCAGAAAAGTATCGGAAGGATCTGCCATCACATAATCAAAACGAATTCCCGAACGGATAAATACTTTCTTGACTCCGGGAATCGCTCTGAGCTTCCGAAGAAGCTTCAGATAATCCTTATGATCCACCCTCAGATTCCGGCAGGGCTCCGGGAAGAGACATTGTTTTCCGGGGCATACACCTGCTTTCAGCTGTTTGTCACAGCTGGGATGACGGAAATTAGCCGTAGGGCCTCCTACATCGTGAATATATCCTTTAAAATCCGGTTCATGAGTCATTTTTTCCGCTTCTTCCAGAATAGACTCATGACTTCTCGTCTGAACAATTCTTCCCTGATGGAAAGTCAATGCACAGAAACTGCAGCCGCCGAAACATCCACGGCTGCTGACCAGACTGAACCGTACTTCCTGAATGGCAGGAACACCGCCGGCGGCCTCATAGGATGGATGATAAGTTCTGCAGTAAGGCAGAGCGTAAATCTCATCCATTTCTTCTTCCGTCAATGGCATGGCCGGTGGATTCTGTACTACAAATAAATGACGTCCATATGCCTCCGCTAATTTTTTACCGGAAAAAGGATCTGTATTTCTGTACTGTATACCAAAGCTTTCCGCATATTTTGCCGGATCGGCTTCCATTTCCGGATAAGAAGGCAGAAGCTGGGCATCTCCCAGATTCTCTGCCCTGGTTTCCCGGTAAACCGTACCGGGGATATAAGTCAGATCATGGACGGAAATGCCGCTGTCCAAAGCTTCGGCAATCTCCAGAATTGACCGTTCCCCCATTCCATAGGAAAGAATATCAGCCTGAGAGTCCAGGAGAATCGATTTTTTTAAACGATCTGCCCAGTAATCATAATGAGCCAGCCGTCGGAGACTGGCCTCAATTCCTCCGATAATGATGGGAATTTCCGGATATACTCTGCGAATCCAGTTACCATATACTACTACCGCCCGATCGGGACGTTTTCCCATCTCGCCTCCCGGTGTATAAGAGTCACGATTCCGATGTTTCTTCGCCACCGAATAATGATTCACCATGGAATCCATATTCCCTGCAGAAACCAGAAATCCCAGTCTGGGTTCTCCAAATTCCCGGATGGCATCCTCCTGTTTCCAGTCCGGCTGAGCAAGAATTCCGATCCGAAAACCATGGGCTTCCAGCATTCTGGTTATAATGGCCTGCCCAAAAGACGGATGATCCACATATGCATCTCCGCAAACATACACAAAATCCACCTGATCCCATCCTCTTGCCCGCATTTCCTGTCCGCTGATGGGTAAAAAATCTGCCATAATTATCCCTTTCTGCTAAGGCTAAACCCAAAGAAAGCCCTCGGATACTGTCATCCGAAAGCTCTCCTTCTTTCTATCCTTTTTCTTTGATTCCTTCAGGCTATTGATACAGTAACACATCTTTCGTTATTATATCATAATAACTCCCCTGCACATAGCCTTTTTCAAATCCAAAATCTTACTATATTGAAAAATCTTTCTTAATAAAATGGTCAATCACTTAACAAAATAGGAAATTGCTTTATTCAGATCATCCAGAGAATGGAGTTCCTCACCGGATTCCTGTTCATCTACTGCCTGTTCAATGCATGTTCTAATGTGACTCTGAAGAATATTTCGGCTGGCACCGCTGATGGCGGATCGCACGGCAGCCAGCTGAATCAAAATTTCTGTCGGATCCCTATCCTCTTCTATCATTCTCTTAATCGATTCCATATGACCAATTGCCCTGGACATCCGATTCAGAAGAGCTTTTTTCTCAGCTTCTGCCTGTTCCTTTTTGGGATGTCCCATGGAGGGTTCCCACATTTCATTAATTTCGGAGTTTTTACCCATTTTCTGTCTCCTCCCATGAATGCTTCTCATCGGTCATTTCGTATATTTAGATATTTTACTCCAGGCCCTGACCTTTCGCAAGCCCCCGATGGGGATTCTCTCTATGGAGACTTTCCAATAAAGAGCAAAGAGTTCCGCTTGCGGAACTCTCGCGCTGCCGCGCGGCTGTTCCTGCAGCCAAACTTCCATTGGAGCGGCATGCGCATCATCCCGGATAGTTTTATGCAATAGGAGCGGAGTTTCCTATTGCCAAAAAAAATCCGCTTTTGCCAATGAACAAAAGCGGATCTCTTCTGAATTTCATTCTATAATAATAATGATTATTTCTCTGTCTGACGCATTGCAGCTTCTACAACATGACCAACCAGAACGGAAGTCGTAACCGTACCTACACCGCCGGGAACCGGGGTAATGCCGTCAACGATAGCTTCTGCATCTTCAAAATTGCAGTCACCGCAAAGTTTACCTTCTTCTGTTACGTTGATACCTACATCAATAACGGTCTGTCCGGGAGCAAAGTACTCTTTGTCAACTACAGCTGCTCTTCCTGCTGCAACAATCAGAATGTCAGCCTCACGGCAAACAGCAGGCATATCCACCGTCTTCGTATGGCAAACCGTAACGGTTGCATTCTTTTTCAGAAGCATCATGGCTGCAGGCTTTCCTACTACCAGACTTCTTCCTACAACAACAGCCTTCTTTCCTTTGCAGTCAATTCCGAAATGATCCAGAATTTCCATACATGCAGAAGGAGTGCAGGGAGGGAATCCCTTTTTCTGACCGGTAAATACACCCACCATGGAACCATCGGTGATACCGTCTACGTCTTTCTCAGGATCCAGAGCCTGACAAGCTTCCTCTTCGTTCAGATGCTTCGGCAGGGGACGGAACATCAGTACACCATGAACTCCGGTGTCTTTATTTACTTCATCAATAGTAGCAAGCAGAGTTGCCTGATCCACATCAGCAGGGAGAAGATACTGTTTTACTCCAACACCCAGTTTCTCGCAGCGTTTCATGGCGCCTCTTTCATAAGAAATATCATCGCCTCTCTCGCCAACACGGATAATTCCCAGGGTAGGATTTACTCCTTTTTCTTTCAGTGCTTCTACCTGTCCTATAATTCTCTCATTTAAAGCAGCAACAACCTCTGCGCCTTTCAAAATAGTAGCCATAACAGTCTCCTTTATCTTTTCTCTTCTTTTGGAATTAGAAGCGGCTTCTTACGTCAGCATAAATCCTATCCGCTTTGGCAGTATACTCTTCAATCATCTTTTCTGCCTTAGCATTGATATCCTCTGCATAGGCACGATCCTTCATGGACTTTGTATTAATGAAAACATTCAGACTGGCACCCAACAGAGCAGCACGACAGCAAGCCACACCAACACCGACGTCACTGATCGCAATGGCAGTTCCCTTGGCAGCAAACTCTTCCAGCAAATCAATGGCTTCACATACACGTTCCATAATCTCTACCGGTACACTGCAGGCATCTTTCAATGCAGCTTCCATAATACGCTCTTTTTCTGCCTTCTCTTCTTCTGTGTTCTTGGGAAGACCGTATGCTTTTGACAGGGGTTCAAACATCTCAGCATCCTTGTCGATCAGAGTCAGCATTTCCTTCTGCAAAGCGTCTGCCTTTGCTTTCAGAGCAATGATATCATCCTGAACGTCGGCATACTTTTTCTTACCTAATGTCAGGCTGCCTACCATATTACCCAGTGCCATACCGATGGCACCAACCAGAGAAGATGCGCCGCCGCCGCCCGGTACCGGAGCGTTGGAAGCTAAAACTTCAACAAACTCTTCACATGTTTTCTTATACATTTCCATCTTTGTTACTCCCTTCTTATCAGCCAGATTCCTTTGCGGATCAAGGTCTATTGCAGTACTCTCTATGTAAGCAGGAATATGACTGGACTCCGATACTATTCTATCATAGTTTTCATATTACGACAATATTGTTATATATTTTATTATTTAATTAAAAGATGTTGTGGGCAAAAAGATTTAATCCCCTGATATAAAATATAAAAGGATTTCTCCGCGTTTCACGCTCCCGAAATCTGAAAAACAAAAAAGGGGAATACGCAATCGTATCTTTCCCCTTCTTTTCCTTACTATATATTTATATTTATCTGAGAAGCTTTTTCATCTCTCTGGTAACGTCCCCTACCATGTATAGGGAACCAATGGAACAGACTACTCCGGTTCTTCCTGCTTTTTCCAGGGCAATCCGGCAGCCTTCTTCTACAGAAGATGCCGCAGTAACCCCGGGGGCTCCCATCTGATTCAGTTTTTCTGCCAGCACATCTGCTTTCATAGCCCGGGGATTGTCCGGTGTTACCGTGACAAATTCCTTTGCCATGGGCAGAACCGCATCCATAATGTGCTCTACATCTTTATCTGCCATTACTCCGATCAGGAAAATAAGCTTCGTGTCTTCAAAATAGTTTTTAAGGCTTTCTACCGTAGCGTTGATACCATGAGGGTTATGGGAACCATCAATAATCACCGTCGGATTCCGATGAAGGATCTCGAACCGCCCGTTCCAGCGAGTCTTTGCCAGACCATCCCGAATCGCTTCATCGCTGATATACCATTTCTCCTTGGAATTCAGTATCTGCATAGCCCGAATCACTACCGCGGCATTATACATCTGGTATAAACCAGGCATAGAAATTCTCAGATTCTGAAAACCATTATAATCGAAAAACTGTCCTTCCAGATCAGAGAGAACGGGATTCAACCGTTCATACTCCGGATAATACAGGGATGCATGACGTTCCTCGCATACCCGAGCCAAAACAGCCTCAGCCTCCGGATCTCTTCCGTAAGCAACGACATCTCCGCCTTCTTTTATGATTCCAGCCTTTGCTTCTGTAATCTCGGAAATGGTTCCTCCCAGTTCTGCCGTATGATCCAGACCAATAGCCATAATGACTGCCAGTTCCGGCACAGGAATTACGTTTGTGGAGTCCAAAGCTCCTCCCAGTCCTACTTCCAGTACAACAATGTCACACTCGTGTCTTTTGAAATATACCATGGCCAGAGCCGTAATCAGCTCAAACTCCGTGGGAGAATCCTCCATGGAATCTGCAAAAGGCTGAATCATCTCTGTCAGTTCAGCCAGTTCCTCATCCGCAATCATCTCTCCATTTACCTGCATTCTTTCATTAAAGCGATAGATAAAAGGAGAGGTATACAATCCTACTTTATAACCGGCTTCCTGTAATACAGAAGCCATCATGGCGGAGGCAGAGCCTTTTCCATTTGTTCCTGCGATATGGATAAATTTCAAATCCTTCTGAGGATTTCCCAATTTTTCCATCAGTTCATAGGTTCTGTCCAATCCCAGTCTGCTTCCTCGCCATACTACACTATGTATATAAGTCAGTGCTTCTTCGTATGTCATAACTTCCTCCCGTAAACAACTGAATCTTACTTTCATACCTGACTTTTGATTTTTATCTCGTATCCCTTAGTATACGTATTTTTTTGAGGAAAGCAAGCGATTTTTCCCTTAAAATCAAGTTTTTTGACCGTTTCCTGTGCAAACAATCGTAAAAACTTCACTTTACTTAATGTATTGTCATTTTGTTCGTTCTTTTGTCAATGATTTCTTCAGCCAACAATCGGGGCCTCCAGAGCTTTTCCCGATGACCCATTGAGAAGATTTTTCTTTATCCGTATCCAAAAACAGGAACCAAGTGGATGCTATGTGCTCATACAAGAGGAACACAGCAAAAGAGCACCCTTGACAGAAGATCAAATGTCGAAAAACATGGATTCTGTCAAGGGTGTTCTTCTTTTTGATTCGGAAAGTCAGAAATCAAGCTTTCCCGACTGCCCTCTTCCAATTCCAGTCATCATTTTTTCCCTAAACCGGAATATTTTTTAATGTAGTAATGGAAATATCTCCCATAACCACCAAATCCTCTGCATCGAAGGACTGAGGAATATTGTCCGAGAACAAAATCTGGGACGTGGGCTGGAATTCATCATCCGCCCCCCATAAGATAAACTGCATGAAGAATCCCGGCATAATCTCAAAGAGATATCCCTCATCTCCTGCTTTCACTTTTTCCGCTCCCAGTTTTTCCATGGCAGCAGCAAAGACGGGAAGCTTATATCCAAAGCCAAAGGCCAAACGACTGAGGCATCTGCCGGAAAACTGGACATGATAGATTTCTCCCCAGGGTGATTCCCGGAACGTAAGATATTTTCCGCCCGCCGGGAAATAAGTGCCCCTGATTAAATAGCGGGCTACCAGCATTTTGGCGGCGGCCATATCGCGAAGAGCCGCAAAGCCTTCCTCTTCCGTCTGAACCTGAAAATCAGGGAAATGAACCTGATACGAAATCCCCATCAGTTCCACAGTAAACTCCTGAGTTTCTTCATTATAAGGTACCCGGCACCGGGCAGCTGCTTCCAGAGGATCGATGGCAGCAAACTGTTCCATATAGTGCTCCATGGGTATTTCTTCTTTATTATTCTTAATCTCTCTCTTTGAAATCATTTTCTACTCCTCTAACCAAATCCAATCTTCGTTCCGTTTTCCGAGATAATCCAGATACTGTTTCCTGAGGTTTTCCAATATCATCTATCCGGTTTATCTGAAACGGCACCCGATATTTCCGATCATATTATCCTTCCAGCTCTGCCTGGACTGTAGGGAACAACCCTGCATTGGTATGGGGAAGGAAGCAGGCAGCAACAAACTCATCCATATATTGAGGATTGGTAGACAGCTCCATATAGGTCATGCCGGTTCCGATTTCATGAACTTTTTCTTCTGCCTGATTGGAAAGCAGAATGGTATAAGCCCCCGACAGGGAAGAATTACCGATGTAATGGAATTTCTCCAATTCCACATCAGGGAACATTCCGATCATTACCGCATTTTTCATATTAATTCCGCTTCCGATGCCGCCGGCTACATAAATATGGTCAATCATGCTGACGTCAAAGTCGAGGGAAGAAACCATGATATTGATGGCAGAGAAAATTGCTCCCTTGGCACGAATAAAGTTATCAATGTCTACTTCTGTAATTTCTATATCTTTTACCGAAGCTGCATCTTTCTGATAGGCCAGGACGTAGCTGCCCATTCCATGGACATTATGACGAATTCTCTCGCCTTCCCGTACAAAAATACCTTTTGCGTTGATGATGCCGCATCGGAACAGTTCACTGATCACATCAATAATACCGGAACCGCAAAGACCAACCGGTTTCTGACCTTCATCACCTACAATACGGAAGGTAGGTTCCATGGTTTCCTTATCAATCGTGCAGGCTTCGATGGCTCCATCGGTTGCACGCATACCGCAGCTGATGTCTCCACCCTCAAAAGCCGGTCCCGCCGAGCAGGCACAACTCATGAGGAAATCTGAATTGCCGAAGACAAGCTCTCCATTGGTACCAAGATCAATAAAGAGAGAAAATTCTTCCTTATTCCAGATACAGCTGGAAAGAGTTCCTGCTGTAATATCACCACCCACATAACTTCCAATATTGGGAGCAATGATTATTTTTGCATCCGCAGCAGCAAATAACCCCAGATCCGAAGCTTTTACTGCATGAGAATAGAAGAAACTGGGAATATAGGGTTCCATTCGAACCGGGTCTGAATATACCCCCAGAAGCAAATGATTCATCGTGGTGTTGGATGCAATGCAAAGGCGATAAATCCAGGAAACCGGGATCTTGCTGCTTTTGCACATCTCACCAATCATGGGATTCAGCGTTTCTTCAATAATTGCTTTTTGGAGACGTTTTCTTCCTCCGGGGCGGGCTGATTCAATGATTCTGTTGATAACATCGGCTCCATAACGGATCTGTCCGTTTCCGGCTGATGCCTTTGCCAGAATTTCACCGGTAAGAAGATCTACAAGAATACCGGAAACGGTAGTTGTTCCAATGTCAA
Source organism: Clostridiales bacterium (assembly GCA_029007785.1). GTDB lineage: Bacteria > Bacillota > Clostridia > Lachnospirales > Lachnospiraceae > UBA3305. The sequence continues at coordinate 40,961 of JAQXIM010000025.1, forward strand.
TGGCAAGACCAGTGACCTTAACATCCTGATCTGCCGGAAGCACATTCATTACCTTCAGAGTGCTTCCTTCTCTCGTAAGAACACATTTCACCCGGAAATCACTGTCACGCAAAACCTGAGCCAGATTTTGAAGAACCTGGAAAGTCAGAACAATCTCCTCCTCACCCGTCTCCCTTTTCAATGCCCAGATCAGACGCTCATTATCCGGCATGGTATCGTCCAGTGTGGGAGGATCCATGGGAACCGTAAGCAATGAAAAATCGTTTGTAAAATCAATTCCCGCCTGCTTCAGATCTTCCACCGTCCGGTCAAAAATAGCTACTTCTTCCCCAGAACTCAAATCCGCTACTTTCATCCGGTTTTTATATGCCGATGCAATATCCGGAACCATGACAGTCACATCACCAACCACCTTGCTGATGCACGCCAGACGCCAGCCGCCATCATATTCTTCCTGGGAAATATGAAGTGTTTTCTGAGAATCCAACTCACCGGAAAGAAGTTTTACACGACACTTTCCACAGGAACCATTTCCCGAACAGGGAGCATCGATTGCAATATTATAATTTCTGGCTAATTCCAAAAGATTCTCTCCAGACACAGCCGCTGCTTCCACCGGCGTTCCGTTTTCAAACTGAAATGTAACTTTCGCCATGACATTTCATCCTTTCTATTCCCGTAAAATCATTTTTCTTTTCGGATTCTTATATATAAAATCCATTCCCATTTTGATGATTAGAATGGAAATAATCATCCTTATCAGTATACATAATGAGTTGCTTGATAAATGAGCCTCACGTCGATTTTTTCGTGCTTTGCACTCTCAAAATCGACTCAAACATGAAAAATCCGCTCATTTTCTGCGAAAAAATCCTCTGTATCACCAATACGAAACCATTTTAATCCTGTCTCTCATTATAAAGAAAAAGTTATCCTTACGCAACAGCTTTTCCCATGGCATCGTCTTTGAAACGAAATCAAGATATATTTTCCTACATTTTGTACTGCACGTATTTTCATATTCCACAATATTGATTGAAGAAGCGTTTCATCACGGAATAGAAGTCCTTTCTTTGTACAGAAAAGCTCGCTCAGAATAGGAACGGAGTTTTCCTATTGCATAAAAAATTCCTCCGTATACACTTGGTATACGGAGGAATCATTTTCTATGAACAATATCCAATCATACCGATCCGTCGGTATGTATCTGAATCTTACAGTTCCAGATAAGAATCAGCGTACAGAATGTTGTTCTTGATTACGTCACAGGATTTGATGGTTTCCATCAAACGCAGATCGTTCGGGTTAACAATAGCGGAAGTCAGACCGCACTGCATAGCCATCGCAACCATAGCGGAGTCCATGATAGGACGAATGTGCTTAGGCATTCCGTTGGAGTTGTTGGACAGACCGCCGGTGGACTTCAGATCCATGTCAGAAAGCATCTTGATGAACTCAAGAATGTCCATCTGCTTGTCCTGCATACCTTTGATAACCAGGAACAGCGGATCGAACCACATATCGTCAGTCTCCATACCATGCTCCAGACCTCTTTCCAGCATGGTCTGGCAGTATGCCATACGCTCATCATTATCTGCTGCAATACCTTCGCCATTGCAAAGAGCGATGATAATAGCATCATTTGCTGCAGCCAAATCGATGTACTCAATTCTTCCTGCTGCATCGGCAGAGTTTACAATGGGTTTTCCTTTTGCACGATTGTATACGGAAATACCAGCTTCGATTGCCTGCATGTTGGAAGTATCCAGTGCCAGAGGAACATTATCAAAATTGCTCTGAAGCAGCTGAACAGCCCATTTCATCAGGTCGGGACCATAGGACTCAGCCGGTCCGATGTTTACATCCAGGTAAACAGCACCTGCATCCAGCTGCTGTTTTGCACGCATAAGGATCGGTTCAGGATCTCTCTCCAGAAATGCTTTATTTACAGCGGGTGCCGTAGTGGAAAGTCTTTCTCCGATGGTAACAAATTTTGCCATATTTTCATTCTCCTTTTTTATACATTTTCGTCTGCAGACGAACTAGGGTTCTTAGTTGTTAAACTCTTTCAGATACTGAACCAGCTCAACTGCTTCTCTCGGTCCGATTACTACGTTCCAATCCGGCAGCTTATCCTGAACTTCGCCCTTCAGAACGGCAACTTTACCAGGCAGAATCAGAGTACGGCTCTTAACCTTCGGTTCAACAGTCTCCTTAACGAATTTAGCAATGGAGGAAGAACTCAGCTTACCTGCAGCCCATGCGGTCAGTACGGAATATCCGCCGGCATCGCTGATCAGCAGATTAACCGGAACACCGGAACGCTCCATCTCACCGGATACAACAAAGTAGGTCAGAGCGAAGTCAACCGTAATAGCGCAAGGAGCATTCTCATCTGCACCATTCAGAGGATAGATACCAGGTTCTACCTTCATGGGCTTCTGAGGATCGGTAAACAGATTCTGTCTCAGACCATACAGAGGCAGAGCCTGTGCATAGGTCATGGTCTCCATGATAACGATGGAACCATATTTCATGGTAAACAGAGAAGCCAAAGCAGTCTGCATAGCCTGGTCTCCGGGAGCCAGAGCAGCAACGTCTACGATGGCAGGATATCCGAAGGTTCTGTCAGTATTCTTCAGAGCAGCGCGGCGGATCTGTACTGCATCAGCGAAAGCTTCTTTGATGGAAGCAGTAGATACGTTCAGGATCAGGTTCTTGTTGCCCATTCCTTCGATCTTAGCAGTCAGATCATACAGAGTATCCAGATCAGCAGCCTTCACACCAAGTACTACACCGTATTTGGCAGCCAGCTCGTTCATCTTCTCTGCATTTTCAACAGTTGCGCCGTTCAGGATGGGTTTTGCATCCTTGATTGCTTCCAGAGCAGCTTCTGCACAAGCAGGGCACTCTACATTCAGAATTACCTGACGGCCCAGTCCGGCAGCTTTCTTAGCCAACTCAACGAAAGCATCTCCGCCGTTTACGCGGGTAACGTTGATGAATTCAACGTATTCTCTTTCTCCGATACGCTCATAGTCAACTTTCTGCAGATCAGCCAGAACCTGATCAGCATTTTCCATATCATCGGAAACGTTAACAGCGTAGAGAGTTTTGCTTACAAAAGTTTTCTCATGTCTGAAAAGAACAGTCTCTCCACCCATACTCAGATCACCGGCTTTGATGGTCTTCATGGGCGGTGCGGTAGCTTCAGACAGTTTTGCGATTACATCTTCACCCATGTAAGGGCATTTCTCGATGGGGAGTGCTCCGGCTGCTACTTTCATGGAGAAAGCCATACAGGTGGGAACACCACATTCCTTACAGTTCTTTTTGGGTGACATTTTAAAAATATCAATACCTTTTAATGCCATTTTTATGTTCCTCCTTCGCCCATTAAATCAATGCATGAATCAGTTTAGACAGGGTTGTAACAGACTGAGGATGTCTCACGATAACACCATGAGAACCTGCTGCCAGTACAGCCGTTGCAGTAGCAACTTCCATATCAATTCCACGGGTTTCAACATCGCCCCATTCAGGCATATCAGCTTCAGAGGCCATAGACTCTTTCACATTCCATGTCTCAGATGCAACCGGAGTAATGATGGGCATCTGCAGAGTGGTATCGTTCTGACCAAGTGCTGCCAGACGAATACGATCCAGAGTGGAGATAACATATTCAAAACCATAACCTGCCGTAGCAGAACCGGGATTCATAACAATGCTGTCAGCATTAACGCCCAGCTGGGTCATCAAAACGTTCAGCTGTTTTGCCAGGTTAATATCTACAGAAGACTCTGCACCAACCTTCTGGTTGTATGCCAGACCTGCAGCTGCACCAACGGCTTTGTAATTCTCTTCCTTTGCAGCCAGAACCAGAATGTTCTTTCCAGCCAGAGCTTCGGAACATTTGTCAAAGATCTGAGCATCTTTTTCATTATTCTTGCATCCCATGATAACCAGGGGCAGATCAACAGCTTCACTGACAGCTTTTGCATTGGCAACGCATTCCTCAACAGAAGTATCAGCACCATTGGGATCTGCACTCTCAAAACGAAGAGTAATGAAATCTACTCCTTCAATGGTAGCAGCTTTCTTTGCCATATCTGCCATGGTTTCACATCCTGCATAGAATTCCTTCATCTGTGCAGGTGCACCTTCCAGCAGGGTGTCAACGATCTCAACACCAACCTTAGGTGCATTCTCAATGGGAGCATCAAAGCTGTAGAACGGAAGTACGCTCTCACCACCCAGTACAATCTTCTTGTCGCCGGTGCCAAGCTCAACAGTCTTCATGGCAGCCGCAAATTTCTGAGGTGTTTTCTTAAACGGCATGTTTGTTTCTCCTTTACTACTATTATTAGTTTCTCTACACCTTTTCGCCGCAAAATCCATATGGTTTCCGGCGCACAAAATAATACTCCGGCTTTTTCCATTAAATAAAATAATAACAGATTGGATCGTTCTGTCACTATCTGAGCCAAAATATCAATTTGCTTTACTATATAATAATCACGATACAAAAGGATTTCTCCGCGTTTCACGCTCCCGAAATCCTGAAAACATTCGAAATCCGCTCATTCTTCTGCGAAAAATAGCTGTTTTCTCGTGTTTTGTCGTGTCTCAAAGTCATGTATTTTCATGCAGGCATGAAATACATGACCTTTTGACCCTTATATCATAATCATACTGCCAAATATGAATTCCGTCAATAAATCTTTAACAAAGATTTAATTTCAACACAATTCCCCATATTTCAGCACAATGATTTCTTTTCCCATCATCCATTCAACAGAATTTCTGTCCATTCGATAATAGGGAAGAAGGGTCCCAAAATGGAGGGGACCCTTTTCTCGATTACATTATCCCAGAGTAAAGATCTTACATCAGAGGATCCAGTCCCAGAGCGGGATGGCCTACTTCGGTCAGGTATTCTACCAGAGTCTCGGGATCTTCAGCAATAGTCTCATCACCGATCATGCTGGTGAAATTATCAATATCATACAGTTCCTTTGCCGTAGCATTCAGCTTATCAGCAACCTGCTCCTTCAG
>JAQXIM010000026.1 GCA_029007785.1 Clostridiales bacterium
GCGTGCTACCGGCTCGCGTTGAGTTCCTCAAGAATCTGTACAAGCTTCCGGCAGAAAAATGTGAACTTCTCGTGATGGGAGCGGATGACGACTTGGTTGAGGCTGCTGCAAAGCCGGAAGTCCGTGCAACGATTCGTCAGAAATATCATATTGCAGATGATGATTTCCTGATTATGACCGGTGGTAAAATCGATCAGTTTAAAACGCAGACGCTTCTTTTGATGGAAGCGGTGCAGAAAATCAATGATCCCAAGGTCAAGTTGATCGTGTTCGGTTCTATCGCAACAGAACTGAAGGAAAAAGTCGCGGCACTCACGGACGGAACAAAGGTACAGAATATTGGCTGGATTCAGGCAAAAGACTCTTACCAGTATTTTGCGGCAGCTGATCTGGTGGTGTTCCCGGGGCGTCATTCGGTGTTCTGGGAGCAGGTCGCCGCGCAGGGAATTCCCATGCTTTGCAAGAAATGGGATGGAACGACACATGTGGATGTGGGCGGAAATGTGGAGTTTTTGACAGAGGACTCCGCATCTGAGATTCAGGAGAAGATTGTGAAGATTATCTCCAATCCCGAAAAATATCAAAAAATGAAAACAATTGCACAGGAAAAGGGTATGATAGTTTTCTCGTACAGGGAAATTGCAAAGAGGTCTGTTAAATGATAGTGAAGAGTGGAAAGACAACAAACAACGTACTATTGTCGATCGGAATAGTATTATGTATCATTGGCGTCAGTTTGGGTGGAATAGTCAAGCTTATATTCAAAACCAACTTTTCGTGGATATCTACGCTAGTTTCGGTGCTTTCGGTGGTATTTATGCTTGACAGCCGCAGAATACTTCAGTTTAAGTACCGTAGACCTACACCGTTGATTTGGGCGATATTCCTGTATTCGTTGATTACTCTGATAATGGCGTCTCTGACAGATTATAGCTTTTCAAAAGGTCCATACAGCTTGATTAATCAGCTTGTATATTTTATTCAGATTGTCATTCTTTGGGATAGAGGAAATGATATTAATATAAGAAGCTTTCAGAGAGTTGCACTTTGGATTATGACAGTATCTGGTGTGATCAGCTTTGTACTGATTATACAGAATAGTGCCTTAACTGGGATGCTGGTGTTCAATCGGTTACTGGATAATACGGAAGCAACCACCGGAGTATCCCGAGTGACCATGGGTGCAATCGGTTTTGTTGGCTTGATTTCAGCTCTGCCGTTTCAAGCTGAAACGCTATGGGATAAGGCTGCTAGGTATTGTTGTCTATTCGCAAGTATCGCAGTATTTGGTATTGCCGCAAGAAGAAGTGTGTATCTAGCTGCGGTTTTGGCACTTTGTATCCATGTGCGGAATTCTGGAATCAATTCAATTCATGTCAAGCGAAAGATACTAATGAAGGTACTTGCTGGAGCATGTCTGTTACTGATTTTTCTATATTCCTTGTATACGTTCAATCCTACGGTACGAGAAATGACCGATCGAGCGTTTCAGACACTCGTACGAGGAATACAGACATATCTCGGAATCAACAATACTGACCTTGCGGCAGGCATGAGACGAGAGAACATAAATACAATACCATATGAGTTTTTGAATCACTCAACATTATTTCAGTTTGTGTTTGGTCATGGCTATATGGCGAAATGGATGGATATTCCCTTTATGCAGGCATTCTGGGATTTGGGTATCGTGGGAGGAATTTTCTATATTTGGGTTATGGGTGTCGTTCCGATCATTCACCTCCTGAGACCGTCTAGGAATCCGCTTGTTATGTTTGCCCAATACAACCTGGCGTTGACTTTTGTGGAAAGTTTTGCCAATGGCGCTCCTTATGGGAGATTCTTTGTTTTGGTGCTTTTACTAATTGCGGAAGAAAAGGCCAAACAGGAGAAAATTGCTTCTGTGATTAAATAGCGGATACTTCTATATAACAAGTATTCATCATGTCTGCATAAGGCATCATGAATAAAGGAGATCGTTCAATGAAACTGTTGCTGATAGACACATTATCTACCGGACACCATATTTCCTATCTACAGGCACTGGCCAAGGTAGAGGCAGAGGTCGCTGTAGTTGTTCCCACAGGTGCTAAGATTGAGGCGACTAAAGTATATTATCTGGATTTCTGGAAAAACGGAAAACGTCATTATCTGGGATGGCTGTATGGAATCGACAAGATTATCAGACAGTGGAAACCCGACGTGGTTCACTTTGTCTACGGTGATGATCTCTACCGTCATATGGGAGTGGGCATCGGTGCGGTATGCAGAAATTGCAGAAGTATTGTGACCCTTCATCAGGTTCGATACAGTAAGCTACGGGATGTCAGTAAGCAGGTTTTGGCACGGCAGGTTGATGCAGTAGTGGTGCATACTGAGCAAACAAAGGCGGATTTGCTGAAGCTAGGTATAAAAAATGTGTACCGTGTGGAGTATCCGCAGTTTTGTCAAGCGGCGCAAATCCCGAAGCAGACCGCTTTGGAGAAGCTGGGACTTGGCCAGATCGATAAGCCGGTTCTGCTGGCATTGGGTGGCACACGCTGGGACAAAGGTTTGGATATCCTTCTGGATGCTCTGGCAGATATCAAAGTTCCATT
>JAQXIM010000027.1 GCA_029007785.1 Clostridiales bacterium
CTAAGCATTTTAATATTATTGCCAATGATGTTTGCCATGGTCATGTTCCTCCTTCCTGTTGTTCAATTATATTATATTATAAATGTGTCATATAATCAACAAGTACAGAGAAAAAAATATGACAGCCTGCAACCGGCGTAAGTACTTTGCCGATTTTTACAAATCACTATTTACAGTTACGGTCAATTGTGCTATTCTATTTCACGTGAAAAGATCTTCAGGGTTGGGTGGAATTCCCTACCGGCGGTATAGCCCGCGAGTGCTTGATGAGAGCACCGATTCGGTGAGTCAGAGTGACAATTCCGAGGCCGACAGTCTACAGTCTGGATGGAAGAAGAGAGTATAGGATGGATCGATGGCAAGTTGGACGTTTATTATTAATCGTTGGTCCCATTGTCATTATGATGGTTAAGAAGGATGTATTTTGTAAGGCATCGACTTGTATCTGTTCCGGAATGTAATTTACCCTGAATCTTAGGATTCAGGGTTTTTCTTTTATACTTCTATTCTTTTTCTTTTACACTTCAATTCCTGAGTATTTTTTGTCATGAAATCTCATTCATGTATTTTATGTATGTCAGATTAGAATCCCGGTACTGCATATGTATGGTTTTTAAAATGCTGTGCCTTTATATGGCAGAAGGAGCGGACAGCAGTTCCTTTTTTATCCTTGGAAAGGAGTCATGGATGTCAATGAAAAAAAAAGAAGAGTATATGCGATTGGCTCTGGAGTTGGCTGCCAGGGGGCGAGGATATACATCGCCGAATCCCATGGTTGGCTGTGTCGTGGTTCGTGATGGAAAAGTAATCAGTCAGGGATATCATGAGCGCTATGGAGAGTATCATGCGGAACGAAATGCATTGCTCCGATGTCCGGTGGATCCTGCCGGTTCGGATCTATATGTAACCCTGGAGCCTTGCTGTCATTACGGCAAGACACCGCCCTGCACAGAAATCATCATTTCCAGCGGAATTCGCCGTGTATTTATTGGAGCAGCAGATTCCAATCCTCTGGTGGGAGGAAAAGGAATCCGTATTCTGAAGGAAGCAGGAATTCAGGTGGAAACCGGAATTCTTGAGGAAGAGTGCAGACGTCAGAATGAAGTATTCTTTCACTATATTGAGAACAAAGCTCCCTTTGTGGCAATGAAATATGCCATGACTCTGGATGGAAAAATTGCCTGTGTCAATGGCAGCTCCAATTGGGTGACCGGAGCAGAGGCCAGAGCCTATGTCCATGAGCTTCGTCATCAGTATATGGGGATTATGGTAGGAATCGGAACCGTTCTGGCAGATGATCCCCTTCTTAACTGTCGCAGGGATGAAGGACGAGATCCCTTAAGAATCGTTTGTGATTCCCGACTGAATATTCCATTGGAAAGTCAGCTGGTAAAGACAGCAGGGGACATTCCTCTTCTTGTTGCAGCAGCGGCAGAATCCGGTTTCTCGAAAGAAAAAGCGGAACAGCTTCGACAGGCCGGGGCTGAAGTCTGGTTCAGTTCCGGTTCCCAGGTAAATCTTTCTGAATTGATGGCTTATCTTTATGGGAAAAAGGTGGACAGTATACTGCTGGAAGGAGGAGGCACTCTGAATGCATCGGCTCTTGAGGCTGGAATCGTACAGCGTGTTTATGGTTTCATTGCCCCGAAACTGGTGGGAGGAGCCGGAGCAAAATCTCCGGTGGAAGGAGTCGGAGTTTCTGCCATGGCGGATGCCTGGCAGCTGGAAAAGACGGAAATCATGGGTTTTGGAGAAGACTATTGCATTACCGGTCTGATCAGGAGATAGAAAATATACAACAATTAAACATATAAAAACAGAACATTTAATAATAAAACATTTAATAATAAAACATTCAACAATAAAGCATTCAACAATAAAGCATTTTGAAATGAAAGCCGGGAGAAGGAGTATAGCTATGTTTACTGGAATTATAGAAGAAGTGGGCTGCATTCAGGCAATTCACCGGGGAGTTCGTTCGGCTGTTCTGGAAATTCAATGCGACAAGGTTCTGGAAGGAACCAGAATCGGTGACAGCATTGCCGTCAATGGAATTTGCCTGACTGTAACTTCTTTGCGTGCTCATGGATATACGGCAGATGTCATGTCGGAGACCTTGGCCCGAAGCTGTTTGGGCGATGCGAAACCGGGAAGCCGCGTTAATCTGGAGCGTGCTATGGCAGCAGATGGGAGGTTCGGAGGTCACATTGTATCGGGACATATTGACGGAACAGGATCCATTACCGGAATCCGGGAAGACGATAATGCGGTATGGTATACCATTCAGGCAGAACCGAAGATCCTTCATTATATTGTGGAAAAAGGTTCCATCGCCATTAATGGAATCAGCCTCACCGTTGCCGCTGTGAGTGATACGGATTTCCAGGTTTCCGTAATACCTCATACCAGAAAGGAAACCAACCTGACAGATTATAAAATGGGGGATCGTGTAAATCTGGAATGTGATATTCTCGGAAAATATGTGGAAAAATGGATGAAGCCTGTGGATAAACCAGAGAAGGAAAGTAAAATCACAGAGGAATTTCTGAGAAAATACGGATTTTAAGACGCACTGCATACAGATTTTCAAGGTGATTCCTGCAAGCATGATATGATTTGAAGATTTCGTGTATGAAGGGAGATAAATGAGATGACAAAAAAAATAGGAACAATAGAAGAAGCTGTTAAAGATCTTCAGGATGGAAAACTGATTATGGTTATCGATGACCCCGATCGGGAAAATGAAGGGGATCTGATCTGTGCCGCCCGGTTTGCCACCAGAGAAAATGTGAATTTTATGGCTTGCCATGCCAAGGGACTGATTTGTATGCCTATGAGTAAGGCTCTGTGTGAGAAACTCGATCTGAAACAGATGGTGGACAATAACACGGACAATCACTCTACGGCATTTACCGTATCCATTGATCATATTGATACGACCACAGGTATTTCTGCGGAGGAACGGTCTTACACGGCAATGAAGGCAGTGGATCCGGATGCCAAGCCGGAAGATTTCCGGAGACCTGGACATATGTTCCCGCTGGAAGCAAGAGAAGGCGGTGTTTTAAAGAGAACCGGGCATACCGAAGCCACCGTGGATCTGATGAAGTTGGCAGACCTGGAAGAATGTGGACTTTGCTGTGAAATTATGAGAGAAGACGGCACCATGATGAGAACCACGGAATTGTTGGAGCATGCAGAAAAATGGGGAATGACTGTCATTACAGTGGCTGATCTGGTACGGTATCGTTTGGAAAAGGAAAGCCTGGTTCATCAGGAGGCAGCAGCGAATCTTCCGACAAAATATGGTGAATTTAAAATTTATGGTTATGTAAATAAGCTCAACGGAGAACACCATGTGGCATTGACCATGGGAGATATCTCCAACGGGGAACCGGTTTTGTGTCGGGTCCATTCTGAGTGTCTGACTGGTGATGTGTTGGGATCCCGTCGCTGTGATTGCGGAGAACAGCTGGATGCTGCCATGAAAGCCATTGCTGAAGAGGGTCGTGGGGTTCTTGTTTACATGCGTCAGGAGGGTCGTGGGATTGGCCTTATCAATAAGCTGAAGGCTTATGCTCTTCAGGAACAGGGCATGGATACGGTGGAAGCCAATTTGAAACTGGGATTTCCTGCAGATATGAGAGATTATGGAATTGGTGCTCTGATTCTCCATGATCTGGGAGTCAGCCAGCTGAGACTTCTCACCAATAATCCTAAAAAGATTTCCGGCCTTTCCGGCTACGGCATTTCCATTGCAGAGCGGGTTCCGATTCAGATTGCGGCCCAGAAGGATGATTTATTCTATCTTTATACCAAACAGAAAAAGATGAAACACATGACAAATTATGCTTTTGCCGGGAAGGATTTTGCGGAAGAAGTCTCCGGTATGGAATAGCATATGATTTGGAGCAGCATATGATATGCATCATATGGTATCCCTTTCAAACCCGGATGAAAAATAAAAATGTACATGATTAAGAAATAAGAAGAAAAAAATTATAGCTGGTAAGCAGATTCAGGATAAACTGTACCCCAGATAATGGACAGTAAAGAATAGAGAAAACCTATTCTTAGGACACCAATAAATAGACAATATGTAATGACCTCCACTTTGCAGTAACGTGGATTTACCTGTATAATAAAGTTGTCAAGACAATATAAA
>JAQXIM010000028.1 GCA_029007785.1 Clostridiales bacterium
AGACCAGCAGCGGTTCTCTGCATCAATTCAGGGAATTTCCGATTCAATGCAGGAAGTCCTACTTCATAAAAATATTTTTCTGATAGTTCTAAACCCTTCATCATAATGATAATGATTTCATCCCTGCGCCGGATGAATTATTTCAATTCCGAGAGAATGCGGTCGGAAGTATTTCTCATTTCTTCGGCATCCTCAGTTTTGCCAAGCTGATCCAATACGGCAGCACAATTTCTGCATACAATCGCATAAGAACGGTTTTTCCCGAAATATTTCTCAATTTCACCAAGAGACTTCTGGAAAGTCTCATAGGCGGCAGGAAGATTTCCCTCTGCCATAAGAATCACTGCCCAGGTAGAAAGAAAGGATGCATAATGGGGATCCTTATTGTCTGCTGTTTTGTAAAGCTGCTGCGCCGTCTCCAGATGTTCATTGGCTTTTGTCAGATTCCCTTCCTGGCAATAGAGATCTGCCATTGTAGTATGAGTAGTGGCCTGCTCTATTGAAGTATCAGGAATATTTCTAATAATATTGAGAGCTTTATCCAAAGCTTCCAGAGCTTTTTCATTCTGATTCTGTTCTCTGTACACCAGGCTCAGATTATTATAAAATCCGGCAAATCGATAATCAGAGGGGTCCAGTTCTCTCTCATAAATTACTTTGGCCTCCTCATATAAGAAGGCAGCTTCCTCCAGCTGGCCGGCAGCACGATAGAGATTTGCACCATTGATCAAAGTGCTTGCAAAGGGAATGGTATTTACCAGGCCATGCTCACCGAGAAGAAGCCGAGTCTGTTTAAACAAAAGAATACCATCCTGAAATTTTCCAAGATCACGATAAAGACCTATGGTTTCATTCTGAAGGATAATTTGTGTCTGCCAGTCACCTTCTCTTTCCGCCGTCACGGTGTTAGATCTTAAATATTCCTCGATTTTTACCGAATTACCGGTGCGGCAAAGAGAATCAAATTCTTCTAAAACTTTATTGGTATCCATGATGATACCCTCCTTCCATAGATCCATGGACCGGGTTTTCCCGGGATGAATTGTATTTTGAATAACCGATAGCTGATTATACAATCTGACTTTATGCTACCATATTATTCAAATTCAGTCCAGTAATCTTCAAAGAAGATAAGAAGATGTCAATATATGTGTGACTAATGTTGATTGAAAAAACAAGGAGGCTGTTTTCCATTTCAAACCTGTCTTCACAAAATTGTTACTAAAGCAAGACATCTGTCTTGTCACATAGAAAGTGTTGTGGTATAATATGACAGCATCTGATCCAACAGCATCGTTTTTAGTTGTTGGGTTTCATAATAACCGGAATCCAAGTGGTATGTCTTTGTACATATGAATACGTTCTTTATATTTTTATCATGACGTCACTTAAAAAAGATTCCATTTTTGAAGAAAGAGGAGGAAACCAATGTCTAACACGAAAGAATCCGGGTTGGGAGCATTTTTGAAACGTAAAAATATTGTGTTCTCAGCCAAACGTTACGGAATTGATGCACTGGGAGCCATGGCTCAGGGATTATTTGCTTCCCTGCTGATTGGTACGATTCTTGCCACCATCGGTCAGCAATTCCACATCCCTTTTTTAGAAACCGTTGGAGGTTATGCTAAGTCAGTGGCAGGTCCTGCCATGGCTATTTCCATCGGCTATGCCCTTCAGGCGCCGCAGCTGGTACTGTTCTCTCTTTTAGCTGTTGGTGCTGCAGCCAATGAATTGGGAGGCGCAGGTGGCCCTCTTGCCGTGCTGATTATGAGTATCATTGCAACGGAATGCGGAAAAGCCGTGTCAAAAGAAACAAAAGTAGATATCATTGTTACGCCTTTTGTTACTATCTTTGTCGGAGTTCTTTTCTCCGCATGGTGGGCGCCAGGTATTGGTGCTGCAGCCAGCAGTCTCGGTCAGTTCATCATGTGGGCTACCCGGCTTCAGCCTTTCCTGATGGGTATTTTGATTTCTGTTGTTATGGGAATGGCTCTTACTCTTCCCATCAGCAGTGCCGCGATCTGTGCTGCATTGAGTCTTACCGGTCTGGCCGGCGGTGCAGCGGTAGCCGGATGCTGCGCTCAGATGATTGGTTTCGCAGTGATGAGTTTTCGCGAAAACGGCTGGGGCGGATTTCTGGCACAGGGTATCGGAACTTCTATGCTTCAGATGGGAAATATAGTAAGAAATCCCATGATCTGGCTTCCGCCCACATTGGCTTCCGCCATCACCGGTCCCATTGCCACCTGCATCTTCCGTATGGAAATGAACGGCGCTGCCATTTCCTCCGGAATGGGAACCTGTGGATTAGTAGGCCAGATTGGTGTTTATACCGGATGGCTTACGGATGTTCAGGCAGGAACCAAGGCAGCTATCACCGGTTTTGATTGGCTGGGTATGATTCTGATCTGCTTCATTCTCCCTGGTATTCTCACCTGGGTTTTCGGACAACTGTTCCGCAAAGCAGGTCTGATTCATGAGGGTGACCTTACTCTCGATCGTGACTGATAGATAAACATTTTTTCATCAATCAAAACAAAAAAGAAAGCCAGAGAATGCATCGTACCCTCAAGGACAGTGACATAAATGTACGAGCATTGCGAAGGGCAAGAGAAATGAAAGAAGTTTCGGCTTCTCTCATTTTTCTTGCCCTTTTTCCTAAAAACAAAGGGATTCATAAATCCGGGGGAACAAACCCACGTAATTTGTCTATCTTATGAAAACAAAAAAAGGAAGATTATTCATCTTCCTTAAGAGCGCGAGACGGGATTCGAACCCGCGACCCTCGCCTTGGCAAGGCGATACTCCACCACTGAGCCACTCGCGCATCGACAAGTTATATTCTACCAGATTCCATAAAAAAGTCAAGGGTTATTTTGATTTTTTGAAATATTAATTTGTTTTTCTTCTTCTGGAATATGCCGGTGACTTTAGCAATCACCGGCATCCTCAATATAACTTGTGTTTATTCAGAAGAATTTCTGACGATGTTTTCAGGGAACAATTATAGATTTTGTTTTTTCTATATCTCCACCTCAAAAGGGAGTCGTTCCAGAACATCCTTTTTCATATCAATACCAGGATAGGTTTCAATCAGCTTCAACCCCTTTGGTGTCAGTCTGAATACACATCTTTCTGTCACGTACAGAACCTTTTGTCCATTGGCAACGGCACGTTTGGCAGAGAAGCTTATACTGGTCACGTTCTCCACAAATTTCGGAACTGTTCCTTCCTGATGAATTGTTACCACTCCGTCTTCCTCCGTCACATCCAAACCTTTGGTATTGAAGGTCAGGCAGAATACGACAGTAGGCGTTTTGGCTGTAATATTGGCAAAGCCTCCGATTCCGGCAAGTGCCCCCGGTCCCCGATGGGCATTCACATTTCCCTGGGCATCGACTTCCAATCCACCCATGAAACAGATATCCAATCCTCCATTGTCATAGAGATCAAATTGGTTCGCCATATCGTAAACGGAGGCCGCACCGATCATGGCTCCGAACGCTTCTCCTGAGACGGGAAATCCACCGATACCGCCGGATTCTACCGTAAGTGTAACCGTATCGAGCATACCATTTTTTCTTGCATGCCGGGATACCATCTCGGGAATGCCAATACCGATATTAACGATATCGTCTACTCTCAGTTCCATGGCTGCCCGTCTTCCGATGATATTTCCGGTAATGCAGTTTCTGGCTTTCATGGTGGAAACTGTATCGATTCGTTCATTCCATTTATCCCATTCTTCATAAGGAATCTCGAAACTACCGGTCAGTGCCGTATATGCTTCATTTCTTTCCTCAGGTTCAGTTACTACGATTGCGTCTACCAGACATCCAGGAATAATGGCATTTCTCGGACGAGACGGAGTACTAACAAGTCGATCCACCTGAACGATTACTTTGCCTCGATTTGCCTTTACGGCCTGGCAGATAGAAAGGGCATCGCCTGACATGAACATATCATCAAAGGAAATATTGCCTTTTCTATCAGCAGCAGTTCCCTTGATGAGTGCTACATTGATTTTTGGCAGCTTGTAATACAGGAATTCCTCTCCATCCACCTCCACGTATTTTACAAGAGAATCATCAATGGATATACGATTGATGCCGGGACCTTCCTTACGGGGATCCACAAAAATATCCAGTCCTACTTTAGAGAGTGCTCCCGGAAGTCCGCCTGCCTGGGCACGGATTGCATGGGAAATACAGCCAAGAGGCAGATTATAAGCTTCAAATCGGTCCTCAAGAACCAGTTTCTTTGTACTCAGCATTGCCCCGAAATGTCCGCAGATCAGTCGATCGACTGCCCCTTCCCGTATATACCCTTCTGCATTGCGTTCCTCGTCCCAAACACCAAATCCAGCGCTGGAAATGATTGTTAAATGGCGTGGTGACTGCATTCTCTGATATCTTCTATAGAGAGCCTCATGAAGCTCCACCGGACTTTCAATACCAACGAAGGAATTGACACAGATACAGTCCCCATCACGTATCAGTCGAATTGCCTCATCGGAAGTCATGATTTCATACATGTCCTTTATTCTCCTCTGTTAAACTCACCAGCAGAGGCTGCTGCTGCTTTTTACGGAAGCATTGCAGTTTACTGCTGATGATCTTAATTCTAACAGAATCATCATACAGAGTCCAGACATTTATCATATGAGTCGATTTTTTCGTGCTGTGCACTCTCAAAAGCGATGTGAAGCCCATTTGTCGTCAACTCATCATAAGATGTTGGGGGCGAAAGTACTTGCCCCAACATCTTATATGCCTGATCAATGAATGATATTTCAATAAAAAAAACACCGGCCAAAACCGATGTCCTTTAAAAAGCGCGAGACGGGATTCGAACCCGCGACCCTCGCCTTGGCAAGGCGATACTCCACCACTGAGCCACTCGCGCAATATGAATTAGTGCGATTTGTTCTCGCAATACATACAATACACGATATTGTTCTGTTTGTCAATACTTTATTTTGAATTGTAACAAGAAAATTTGAAATTTTCTTTTAGTTTTGTTTTCGAACGATTTGATATTCATCATCAATGAGAAAATAAGGACAGTTATGGAAGGTATTCGTAATGAAATGAGCCATTTCATCTTCATCCAAATCCACCGTACAAATCATACATTCATAATCTTCATCAAATTCATAATTTAAGCAATGCTCACATTGAGATGCCATTTCATTCCTCCTCGTAAATGATACTGCATTATGAGTCACCCAACAAATGAGCCTCAAATCGATTTTTTCGTGCTTTGTATTCTCAAAATCGACTCAAACATTCGAGATACGCTCATTATTCTGCGAAAAATCATCTTTTATAAGATAAATGAGTTGCCGCGCCAGAGGTCTTGACAGAATTACCTGTCACGCGGCAGCCCATTTTATAAACGAAAAAACATGGATTATGTTTTATTTGCCGGCTTTTTTCTGGGCAGCCAGAGTGCGGATGCCTTCAATTGCCAGAACGATGGCAAGGATGATCAGCAGAGCAGCCAGGATAGCACGAATGTAGAACCACATTACGCCTTCACCGCCAGCCATGATTCCGGTCAGGTTGGACTTAAGGGTGAAGAACAGAGAAGTCAGGGTTACAATCAGCATGAAGGCCATAGGAATAAGGAACATCTTATTATTCTTGCCAATTTTACCAAGCCAGGTAGCAACTGCAAGGAGACCAAGAGCAGCCAGCAGCTGGTTAGCAGCTCCGAACAGAGCCCAGATCTTAGCATAACCGGTCAGACCGAGGGCAATGCCAAGAACAACAGTGATCAGAGTAGCTACGAAAGGATTGGTCAGAACTTTCTTATAGCCGGTTACATCGTCTGTTGTCTGGCCAGGTTCCAGCCAGAATTCCTGGAACATATAGCGAGCCAATCTGGTTGCAGTATCCAGGGAAGTCAGACAGAAAGCAGATACGGTCAAAGTAAGCAGAGAGTAAGCAACAGTGTAAACTTTGTCGCTGTTTCCACAAACGATCTGCAGCATACGTGACAGACCGGTTGCAAATACTACAGTCGGAGATACACTGGAGAGACTCTCGGTAGCACCGGTAGCTGCAAAATTAGCGTAATCTTTCCATACAAAACCTACTGCACAAAGAGAAATCAGAGCCAGTGCACATTCAATCAGCATGCCGCCGTATGCAATGGGAAGAGCTTCTTTCTCATTATTCAGCTGTTTAGAAGTGGTACCGGAACCAACCAGAGAGTGGAAACCGGAAATAGCACCGCAGGCGATGGTTACGAACAGTGCAGGGAAAAGAGCACCCAGAGAGCTTCCGGTGGGAGCAATCGTATCAACAAAACCAGTGAAAGCAGGAATATCCAGAGTAGGATGGCTTCCAATGATTCCGATAAGAGCAAGTGCCATCATTGCATACAGCAGGAAAGAGCTGAGATAATCTCTGGGCTGCAGCAGAATCCATACGGGAGTTATGGAAGCAATCAGAATATAAACACCTACTATGTACATCCAGGTCTTGGAGCTAAGATAAATAGGATGGAAATTCATACCAATTACCATGCAGATCACGATAACAGCGACACCAATGACAGTGGATATGAGCAGGGAAGCATTCTTACGATATACAAAAAATCCAAAAGCAATTGCTACTACGATAAACATGATGGAAATCATGGCAGTGGTAGCATGGGATGCACTGGCAGCAACATCGAGAACACCGTTGGCATCATAAGTAGCATTAAAGGTACCTGCTACGATGGAAGCAAAGGCGGCTACTACCAGAATCAGTGTCAGATAAGAAAAGATGATAAACAATTTCTTTGCACGTACACTGATACTGCTGGCAATAACTTCACCGATAGACTGACCTTTGTGACGAATGGATGCAAACAGTGCACCAAAGTCATGAACAGCACCAAAGAAGATACCACCAATCAGAACCCAAAGCATAACGGGAACCCATCCAAATACAGCGGCCTGAATCGGTCCGTTGATGGGGCCTGCGCCGGCGATGGAAGAAAAATGATGTCCCATCAAAACAGGTGCCTTGGCAGGAACATAATCTTTGCCATCTTCCAACTCATGGGAAGGGGTTACGCGAGTTTCATCAACGCCCCACTGTTTGGCAAGCCAGCGGCCATAAAAAAGGTAGCCCAAAATCAGAACAGCAATGCCAACTAAGAGAATAACAACAGCATTCATTCTATACACCTCTCCTTATAAAAGTTTTCGGAAAACTTTTTTGAGATCCTTTCCGCTTCGATTGGTATGAATGCTCATATCACTGCAGTCGATCACAGCCGTATGAAAATCCATCCATCCATAGAAGGAAAAGCGGAAACTCTTGTACAGATGACATTTTTGAAGGAGCTTTCTTGCTCCCGGTGTGCATCTGTCACAAAGAAATACGGCAGTTATGTAAGAATACATATGCCCCGGTTTTGGTTCTATCAGCTGCATGCCTCTGTCATATGCCAGCTTTTCACAAAAGCGGTAAGTCTCCTCATCCAATTCAGGCATGGAGAACAGGTATACATATTCATTACAATCTGCTTCCCACAATCTGGCCTTTTTTACAAGGACATATTTTGAGTTATGAACATGAAAAAAACAGGTAGCAGCTAAAGGTTTTTCTTCTTCAGGCATTCTGGTAATATCAAAATACCCTTCATACCCAGCCAGAATCTGCTCCAGCAATTCGCCACGTTCTTTCCCCTCACTCATGATAATGCCCTCACTTTCTCAGAAGCAATCATTACGTTCTTTGTGCCAGCCAAATCGAAAAATCGCAGATTTCGCCATTTCCCGAAAGTTTTCTCTGGCCACATTTTACCACTTTCCTATTATTTTTACAATAAATTTTAATATTTAATTAATCATTTTTACCGCGCATGAAGAATTACTCATTTGTAAAACTTACTTCCACCCCTATCTAACTTGATGTGGAACTTACTACTTCCAAACATCAGGTGTGGAAATCACTTATTCTTAATGCTATCTTATTTCTGTTCATCCATCTCTATGCTCCGGCCGGAACAGGAGAAATATATGAATAAGAATAAACATTTAGTTTTAGATGAAAGATACATAATCGAACATTCTCTTAAT
>JAQXIM010000029.1 GCA_029007785.1 Clostridiales bacterium
GTCTTTTTCTTTTACCTTAGTTTGCAAAGGAAATGGATTCTACCGATGCTTCCATCAGCGGAAGGTATTCGTCTGCACTGCTTTCATCACAATCCAGTTCAAAAATCCAAACCTTTCCGCCATTCTCTACTACATAGAAAATGGATTCCTGTCCGGCCATGGAAGTACCTTCTACTTTTACAGCATCCATCTGATCTTCACCAACTTTTACATTGGATTCCTTCAGACCTTCGCTGATCTGAACACGAACACTTTCTACAGTATCCTCTTTGTAGAACTCGCTGACACCGATATACATGGTAGCATTGGCTTCATAATCCTTAGCGATGAAAGAAGCAGCCTGTGCGTAATCGGAGTTTTCGTATTCATATTCAAACTTATCTTCCGCATAGGAAATAGAGAAGCCCAGGTTGCTCTCCAGACGAGTCATTTCCACGTCTTTCTCTTCCGTACCGGAAGTAACCTTTACGGTAACTTTCTCTTTCTTTTCTTCCTTCGTCTCTGCAGCATTGTCCTTATTATTCGTATCGGACGGTGCCTTGGTCTGTACAGCCAGGGTAGCTTCTTCCGTGGTCGGTTCCGTAGCTTTATCCACCGGAGCTACCTTTGTCTCTCCGGAACCATCTGCAGATTCAACAGCATCACCGGAAGCCACTTCCGTTGCCTCTTGGGCTGTATCCGTTGCCGCAGAACTGCTGTTGTTGCCGCATCCGCTTACGCCCATTATCAGCAAGGCTGCCATACAAACCAATAACATTCTTTTCTTTTTCATTGCAATCTTTCCTCCTGCCATCGTCCTCATCGGAAATATGTTCCATAAAATCCCCATTCCGACAAAATCATTTGCACAGATCTTTCCGGGACATTTTCTATCCGTAAAAGGGTAATGCATTTTATTGATTTTACTTATTTTATTTATTATAGCATGATTCTTTTGAACAGGCAACGAAGAAAGTTTGTATATTCTGTGATTACATCCGGATTATATCCGAATTGCATACAGATTGTATAGGGATCGCATAGGGATCGCATAGGGATCGCATACGATTATATGCGATTACATGTGATTACATGCGAATACGATCCAGATGCCAGATATCATCTACATATTCCTGAATAGTACGGTCGGAAGAGAATTTTCCTGCATTGGCCACGTTCAGAATTGCGGATCTGGTCCATTTTTCTGTATCACGATATGCGGCCTCCACACGCTGCTGTGCTGCTTCGTAGGAGCGGAAATCCTTCAGGATGAAATAGGTATCCGGTCTTGCACTGTTCTTTCCGTTGAGAAGAGCATCATACAGCGGGCGGAACAGATCGGGATTGTCGGGAGAGTAGAATCCATTGACCAGCTGCATCAGAACACGGCGAACCTCTTCATCATGATTGAAGATCTGCATGGGATTATACTGGTCATTATGCTCATAAGCGATAACCTCGTCGGCTGACAAACCGAAGATAAATGCATTCTCCTCGCCTACTTCCTGAACAATTTCCACGTTGGCTCCATCCATGGTACCCAAAGTCAGAGCACCGTTCAGCATGAACTTCATGTTTCCGGTACCGCTGGCTTCCTTGCTGGCAGTGGAAATCTGTTCGCTGACATCGCTGGCCGGGAAAATAATCTCTGCATTGGAAACACGATAATCTTCAATGAATACAATCTTGATCTTATCATGGATGGAAAGATCGTTGTTGATTACATTGGCCACGGCATTAATGAGTTTAATGGTCAGTTTTGCATTCACGTAACCGGCAGCAGCCTTGGCACCAAAGATGAAGGTACGAGGATACATATCCAGATTCGGATTATCCTTCAGCTTATTATACAGGTGCATAACATGAAGAATATTCATCAGCTGACGTTTATACTCATGAAGACGTTTTACCTGAACATCGAAAATCGAGTCGGGATTTACTTCAATATGGTTATTGTCACGAATGTACTGAGCCAGTCTCAGTTTGTTCTGATGTTTGATGCGGCGGAATTCTTCCCGAGCCTGGGGATCATCGGCATAGGGCTCCAGTTTCTTCAGCTGGGACAGATCGGTAATCCATCCGTCACCGATTTTATTCGTAATCCAGTCAGCAAGCAGAGGATTGCCATGGAGAAGGAATCTTCTCTGAGTAATACCATTGGTCTTGTTGTTGAATTTCTCCGGCATCATCTGATAAAAATCCTTCAGTTCCTGATTTTCCAGAATCTTCGTATGAAGCTGGGCTACACCGTTGACGGAGAAGCCTCCCACGATGGCCAGATTTGCCATACGAACCTGACCGTTATACAGGATTGCCATCTTCTCAATCTTCTCCGGCTGATTCGGATACTTGTTACGGATTTCCAGAACAAAACGACGGTTGATTTCATCAATAATCTGATATACACGGGGAAGCAGGCGCTGGAACAGGTCAATGGGCCATTTTTCCAGAGCTTCCGCCATGATGGTATGGTTGGTGTAGGCACAGGTTTTCGTCGTAATTTCCCAGGCTTCATCCCATTCCAGTTTTTCTTCATCCAACAGAATACGCATCAGTTCTGCGACAGCAACCGTGGGATGGGTATCGTTCATCTGGAAACAAACTTTTTCGTACAATTTACGAACGTCACTGTGAGTCTCTTTGTATCTTTCTACGGCTCTCTGAATGGTAGCTGATACGAAGAAATACTGCTGTTTCAGACGAAGCTCTTTTCCGGCATAATGGTTATCTGCCGGATACAGAACCTTGCAGATAGTCTCTGCCAGATTCTCCTGCTTGGCAGCATTTTCATAATCACCATTGCCGAAACTGGTCAGATCCAGATCCTCCATGGGTTCGGCACTCCAGATTCGCAGAGTATTCACTACACCATTTCCATATCCGATCACCGGCATATCATAGGGAACCGCCCATACCGACTGGTAACCTTCCTGTACATAACAGGGACGGCCATTGGCATCAGTCTCATAACGGGTATAGCCACCGAACTTAATTTCTTTTTTATGCTGATCTCTCCGAACTTCAAAGGGATTGGCAATTCGCAGCCAGTTGTCCGGAACCTCTTTCTGGTATCCATTTTCAATTTTCTGACGGAACATACCATATTTGTAACGGATACCACAGCCATATGCATGATATCCCAGAGTTGCCAGGGAATCCAGGAAACAGGCTGCAAGACGGCCCAGACCACCGTTGCCCAGTGCCCAGTCTCTCTCCTGATCTTCCAGCAGATTCAAATCTACGCCCAGCTCATCGAGAACTTCCTTTATCTCTTTCTGAGCCTGAATATTAATAATATTATTTCCAAGAGCACGGCCCATCAGAAACTCCATGGACAAATAGTACAGCATTTTGCTGTCCTGTTCTCTGGCGCGTTTCCGGGTATCAATCCATGCATCAATAATCTGTTCTTTAATAGCAAAACCTACTGCCTTGTAAATCTGTTCCGGCGTTGCCTCCTCAATGGTAACCTTGGAATCCAATTTTACCAGCTCAAGAGTTCTTTTCCGAAACTGATCTTTATCAAATTCAAAATGGTCCATTCTTTTCCTCCTAAACATACCTGCAGTTTTTTATGAGTTACCTGACAAATGAGCCCAACATTGATTTTTTTGTGCTTCCCACTCTCAAAATCAACGAAAACATGAGAACCCCGCTCATTTTATTATGCTTTGTAATACCTTACTCTTTTTTGAGGATTCATCTTCCAATTCTCCATGACTCCTCCCTCATATATACACGATAAAAAACAAATAACGTTAAAATTGTATAAAAATATAGTTTTATTATACCACACACGGAGCCCCAAAGGGACTCCGTATGAAAAACTCTATATTACATTTTTAATCAGGCTTCTACTTTTTTTACGCCAAGAGTTACCATCTCGCCGTTCAGCTTCCATTCTTTATTGTAACCGATGACTTCATTGGTAAGCAGACTGTCAGCCATAACATCGCCCAGAACCTCATCCTGATGACTGCTGATCAGTGCAGCAACCTTATCATTGCCGGCTACGGATACCAGGATATGATCCATTACCTCGAAACCAGCTTCCTTACGCATGGTCTGAATCTTACTTACCACCTCACGAAGGAGACCTTCGTCCAGCAGTTCCGGAGTCAGGTTCGTATCCAGAACAACGGTCCATTCACCATTTACTTCGGATACATAGCCTTCAGCCTGAGCCGTCTCAATGAGCAGATCCTCTTCTGTCAGAACCGCTTTGGTTCCATCAGCAAAGGTCAGCTTCAGTTCACCGGTGGTCTTCAGCTCGTTCATGGCTGCATTTCCATTAATTTCTGCCAGAATGGTGCGGATTTCGCCCAGCTTCTTGCCGTATTTCGGTCCCAGAGTCTTCATCTGAGGCTTGAAGTTATAGGAAGTAAAGTCGGAAACCTCATCGGTAAACTTCACGTTCTTTACATTCAGCTCTTCTTTGATGATATCTCCATAGAACTCATTCAGGCTTACCGGATCCTTGATGAACATCTGACCAATGGGCTGACGATTCTTGATGTTAGCCGTATTGCGGCATGCACGTCCCATGGCAACCAGCTTACGAACGGCATCCATATCCTGCTCCAGTTCCTTATCAATCCATTCCTGATTTGCAGCCGGATAATCACAGAGATGGATACTCTCCGGAGCATTCTCATCCAGACTGCGAACCAGATTCTGATACATATCTTCTGTGATGAAAGGAACCAGAGGAGCAGCCAGCTTGGAAACCGTAACCAGGGTGGTGTACAGAGTCATATAAGCATTGATCTTATCCTGCTCCATACCCTTTGCCCAGAAACGCTCTCTGCTACGGCGAACGTACCAGTTACTCATATCGTCAACAAAATTCTGCAGGAAACGGGCAGCTTCCGGAATCTGATAATTCTCCAGAGAACGATCTACATTCTGGATCAGAGAATTCAGCTTGGAAAGCATCCAGCGATCCATGGCCGGCAGCTTATCGTATTCCAGTTCATATTTGGTGGCATCAAAATTGTCAATGTTAGCGTACAGTACGAAGAAAGCATAGGTATTCCAGAGAGTTCCCATGAACTTTCTCTGTCCTTCCACAACGGCATCTCCATGGAAACGGTTTGGAAGCC
>JAQXIM010000030.1 GCA_029007785.1 Clostridiales bacterium
CTAGAGCCTACATACAAATACATTATCCTTCAGGATGTATCAAAATGGGGAGCGGTTGGTATGACCATTGAAGATGGAATGTTCCTTGCCTGTGATGCAAATGTAAAAAGAAACATCATTGCAAGAAAAAATGTTTCATCCGCAGTTTTAGGAGGCGAAGGCCTGTTCAATATGAGCCTTCAGGGAAGGGGTGTAGTTGCGCTGGAAAGTAATGTTCCAGAGAGCGAATTGATTGAAATAGAACTGGAAAATGATGAACTGAAAATTGATGGAAATCTGGCAGTATGCTGGTCATCCAATCTTGATTTTACTGTAGAGAGGACGACAAAGACACTGGTAGGATCAGCAGTCAGTGGAGAAGGGCTTGTAAATGTGTATCGTGGAACAGGAAGAGTCCTGATGAGTCCGGTTGCATCGACTTCGTCTCTGTTTGAATCGACAAATACGATCAGTGCAAAGGCCGCAGCGAAAAACAGCAATACATTAGGAAAGTAAAAATTGTATAGGTGGCATTATGGCATATGATTTGGAAAAAGAAAAAAGAGAAGCAATTGATGCCGGTAACAGGGCATTGAGAAGCCTCAGGGCTGCACAGGACAACCTGAACAGTGCAAAAAACTGGGGAATCTGGGATATGTTTGGAGGAGGATTTATCTCTACTATGGCAAAACACTCCAAAATGGACCGGGCAAAACAAAACATGGAACAGGCGAGATATGATCTTAGAAGTTTCAGCAGGGAGTTGAATGATGTCAATATGGCCTGTCATCTGGATATTGAGACAGGTGACTTCCTTTCTTTTGCTGACTGGTTTTTTGATGGATTTGTTGTAGACTGGATGGTGCAGGATCGAATCAATCAGGCTTCCAGGCAGGTTGAAGAAGCAATCCGTAAAGTTCAGGGAATCCTCAGACAACTATAAAATGATGCATACTCTTTTTCAGGGTATTAGAATGGGCAGTAGTTTACGCGATTTGCGTAAACTACTGCCTTCTTCCAGTTGCCTGCCTGATATCCTTCCAGATTTTGTGCATCATAGACGGAGATGGCAATTTTACCGTCGTCTGTCTGGATATTGTTCAGGGTGGTTCTATTATGAAGAGTTGGATGAATCAAGAGAATGTTATGATCACCTGCTGTTCCGATGGAACCAGACCGGTAATTTTCAAAATTGAAAGAATCGATTATGAATAAAAACATTCAGTTCACACAATCCATTCATATTATGTTATAATGTGTTATGTAGTTTTTTTCTTAAGTATCATGTATGTATTACTTTCGTGTGATTCTATTCATACGGAGGTTTCCTTTATAAAATCTGGAAAGGACATCCTGCTTTCTTGCATTGTGATGTCATCACAGAAAGTAAAGTAGAAATCCTGTATACTGCAATCATAAAGACAAGGAGGAACTATAATGAGAAGATGGATTCCCTTATTATTGCTTTTGTTTCTTCTGACAGGCTGTACAGCATCCAATGAACAGGAAAACAGTTACCGTCAGATCAGTATGGATGAGGCTGTAACCATGATGGAAGAAGAAAGTGGTTATATTATCCTGGATGTCAGGACACAGGAAGAATTTTGTGAAGGACATATTCCCAATGCAATTAATATTCCAAACGAAACGATTGGTTCGGAGGAGATTCAGGAACTGCCGGATAAGGATCAGCTGATTCTGGTGTACTGCCGCAGTGGAAACCGAAGTAAACAGGCTTCTGGAAAACTGGTAGAATTGGGATATACGAATATTGTGGAAATTGGCGGCATCAATGACTGGATAGGAGATACTGTTTCAGAAAAGTAACATCATCACAGAAGATATAAAATTATTCTGATATAGTAAGATCACAAAAGAGACAAAGGAGGATTATAAATATGGGATTGTTTGATCTGTTTAAACAAAAAGATATCAATGAGGGTATAAAAGAGTATCAATCTGTTTCAGGAGCTGTTTTGCTGGATGTGCGTACACCACAGGAATATAGAGAAGGACATGTTCCGAAAAGTCAAAATGTACCACTGCAGATGATAGATAAGGTTACATCAGTGATCAAAACAAAAGAAACGCCTTTATTTGTCTATTGCTATTCTGGTTCCCGCAGCAGTCAGGCAGTAAATGCGTTGAAACATATGGGATACTCAAACGTAACTAACATAGGAGGAATTTCTTCCTATAAAGGAAAGGTGGAACGATAAGATGAAGGTATTAATTGTTGGCGGTGTAGCAGGCGGTGCAACTGCAGCTGCGCGCATTCGCAGGTTAGATGAAAATGCAGAAATTACAGTATTTGAACGTTCGGGATATATCTCTTACGCAAATTGTGGACTTCCGTATTATATTGGGGATGTGATTACGGATCCGGAGGAGCTGACACTTCAGACACCGGAAAGTTTCTTTTCGCGTTTCCGAATTAATATGAAAGTTCATCATGAGGTGACTGCGATTCATCCGGATCAAAAAACTATCGCTGTAAAGAATCTGGAAACCGGTGAAGAGTTTGAGGAATCCTATGATAAATTGATTCTTTCGCCGGGTGCAAAGCCAACACAGCCACGGCTTCCGGGTGTGGGGATTGAAAAAGTATTTACTCTGCGTACAGTAGAAGATACCTTCCGTATCAAGGAGTATATCATCAGACATCAGCCGAAGTCTGCCGTATTAGCTGGTGGTGGTTTCATCGGACTGGAACTGGCAGAAAATTTAAAGGACATTGGCATGGATGTGACCATCGTTCAGCGTCCAAAGCAGCTCATGAATCCTTTTGATGCAGATATGGCTTCTTTTATCCACAGTGAGATGCGGAAACATGGAGTGAAGCTTGCTTTGGGACATACGGTAGAAGGATTTGAAGAAAAAGATGGCGGAATAGATATTTTGTTGAAAGATGAGAT
>JAQXIM010000031.1 GCA_029007785.1 Clostridiales bacterium
CGTTCTGCATTTTCCACCATCATAACCGTGGCATTTGGCACATTTACCCCCACCTCCACCACTGTCGTGGAAACAAGAACATGAATACTTCCGGCCGCAAATTCTTCCATTCGCTTGTTCTTTTCTTTTGGTTTCATTTTACCATGAAGATATTCCACATGAATCCAGGACGGAAGCTTGCGGCGAAGCATTTCCGTGTAATCCAGGACATTCTCTGCCTCCATCCCTTCACTTTCCTCCACCATGGAACAAATCACATAGACCTGACGCCCCATTTCCACCTGGTTCGTGATAAATCGATAAGCTTTCTCACGATAATCTGTATTTACAACACAATTTTTAATAGGAAGACGGGCAGCCGGCAATTCATCTACCACCGAAATATCAAGATCTCCATAAAGAATCATTGCTAAAGTCCTCGGTATCGGTGTAGCACTCATAACAAGAACATGAGGCCGTTCCCCCTTTTCCAGAAGCTGTTCCCTATGATGCACACCAAATCGATGCTGTTCATCTGTCACAACCACTGCAAGATGATCGTAAACCACCTTTTCCTGAATCAGGGCATGTGTTCCCAGAATCACATCCACCTGATGGCTGGCAATGGTGTCATATGCCTCTCTTTTCTGTTTCGCTGTCATGGATCCTGTTAACAGACAGCATCGAATGGGAATGTCATATTGAGTACGAAGAGACTCCCAGGTGTCATAATGCTGCCGGGCCAAAACCTCTGTAGGGGCCATCATTGCTCCCTGGTATCCATTTTCAGCAGCCATCAGCAGTGTCAGTATTGCCAGAATGGTTTTTCCCGACCCAACATCCCCCTGTATCAGCCGATTCATGACGTGACCGCTTCTCATATCCGTCTGAATCTCCTGCCAAACCCTTTTCTGGGCACCGGTCAGATCATATGGAAGTGATGTCAGGACTTTCTCACTCCAGGAATTATTACAGAAAGAAAACAAACTCTCTTCTTTTCTATTATCCCCTTTCAGTCTGCGGACCGCCAATAAAAAGACAAGAAATTCCTCAAATACCAACCGTTTTCTTGCCTCCATCCAGTTCTCCCGATCGTCAGGAAAATGGATCTGACGAATGGCAAAATTCCATTCCGACAAACCATAGTCTTTTCGAAGAGATTCCGGCAAAGATTCCCGACGAAGATCCAAACGATCCAATGCCTGACGAATGAGTTTACTCATCATTTTTACAGAAATCCGTCCGCTCACCAGATAAACAGGCTGAAGCGAAGTTTTTTTCTCCTCGTATTCTTCTTCTCCCAGGATCGTCGGCTGATCCATGACAAGCTGATTTCTTTTCCGTGAAATCTTCCCCCTCACAATCTTCTGTTCCCCTCGCCGAAGAGAATTCTTCAGATAGGGCATACGAAACCAGGTTAAGAGAAGTTCCCCGGTTTCATCCCCTAGTACAACCGAAGTCAAGGTCATATTCTTACTTCGCCACACTTTGGGCTCCGATAAAATGCGTCCGCAGACGATGACTGTCTCTCCTTCCCTGAGAGAGTCAATGTCACGAATCTCATCATAGGAATCATATCGCAGCGGATAATGGTGCAGAAGATCTCCCACCGTCAAAATGCCCATAGATGCCAAAGTATCCCGGCTCTTTTCCCCTATTCCTTTCAGTATGCTTACGGAGTCTTCTTCTTTCATGACAGCTTTCCCTATTCCTTTCCTTTTGCTGTAAGACAAGGAAAGGAGCTGGGAAAACATTCCGCTCGCTCCTTCCATCTCTCTTATTCTACAGACACCACATAATAATAAATGGGCTGACCACCGTAATGCACTTCCACATCACAGTCACTGTATTGTTCGGCCAGTTCTTCCTCCAAAGCAGCAGCCTGCTCCTCGGTAATATCCTCACCATAGTAAACGCTGATCAGTTCGGAATCTTCATCCACCATGGCTTCAATCATATTCTTCACAACATCCTGAACGGAATTGCCCAGAGCCAGAAGGGCAGAATGATCACCAAGGCCCATGATATCTCCCTCATGGATCTCCTGATCCTGAATGGTTGTATTTCTTACAGCATATGTTACCTGACCAGTCTTAACCAGGCTCATGCTTCCTTTCATTTCTTCCAGGTTTTCTTCCGCACTGCGAACCGGTGAATAACTGATTAAAGCAGCAATTCCCTGAGGAATCGTAGCAGAAGGCACCACCACCAGCTTCTTATCCTTTACAAGATGAACTGCCTGCTCTGCTGCCAGAATAATATTCTTATTGTTTGGCAGCACATAAATCAGATCGGCATTCACCTTGTCCACTGCTTTCAGAATATCATCCGTACTGGGGTTCATGGTTTGTCCGCCGCGAATAATCTCATCCACATTCAGTCCGCGAAGGATCTCCTCCAGACCCTCACCAATGGATACAGAAATGAAACCTACTTCTTTTCTCGGCTCAGCAGCTTTCTTTTCTTCTTCCTTTTTCTTCTGCTCCGCAGCAATACGGGAAGCTTCACGAATCAGTTTCTCTTCATGTTCCTCTCTCATATTATCAATCTTCATACGGGAAAGACTGCCGTAGGTCAATGCACGGGAAATCGCCTGACCGGGATCATTCGTATGAACATGAACTTTTACTATATCATCATCGGATACCAGTACAATGGAATCACCGATGGATTCCAGGAATTCAAGGAAGGAGCGTTCTTCCTCTTCCCCATAAGTTTTCTCCAGATTGATAATGAACTCCGTACAGTAACCAAACTTGATCTCTCCGAGATCCTGGCTGTCTGCCGCTCCTCTTTCTTCTGTCGGTTCTGTTCTCTCCACGGAAGGAACCGCCGGGCTATCAACAATTTCCCGGCCCAGCATTCCATCCAAAGCGCCTTTGAGAACCTGCATCAATCCCTGTCCGCCAGAATCCACAACGCCTGCCTGTTTCAGCACAGGAAGCATCTCCGGCGTCTGATTCAGAACTTCATCGCCTCTGGCAATCACCTGTTCCAGGAACAGTTCCAGATCATTGGTATTCTCCACCAGTTCCTGAGCTCTGTCTGCCATACCTCGGGCAACAGTCAGAATGGTTCCTTCCTTCGGCTTCATAACTGCTTTATAAGCAGTTTCCACAGCACGCTGAAAAGCCCGAGCTGCAATGACAGCAGTAATGGCGTCTGCTTCCATAATCTCCTTTGAAAATCCGCGGAAAAGCTGAGAAAGGATAACACCAGAGTTACCTCTGGCTCCACGAAGAGATCCGGAAGAAATTGCTTTTGCCAGGTTTTCAATGGTAACATCCTGGACATTGTTTACTTCTTTCACTGCCGACATAATCGTCAGAGTCATATTGGTACCTGTATCTCCATCCGGTACAGGAAATACATTCAAATCGTTAATCCACTCTTTATTACGTTCAAGATTCTTTGCTCCGGCAAGAAATGCCTGTTTCAGCATCTCTGCATTCATTTTATCAATTGACACAGTCCGTTTCCTCCCCGGGATCAGTCGATCACCCGTACTCCTTCTACATAAATATTAATGCGATTCACAGGAATTCCTGTGAATTCCTGTACTTTATACCGAACATTCTCCATAAGATTATCCGAAACGGCACTAACGCTTACACCGTAGGAAACAATTACATGAAAATCAATATTGATCTGATTATCAGCTACTGTAACATTAATTCCATGAGTCAGACTCTCTTTTTTCAGAAGTTTAACCAGACCATCCTTCATGTTGACCGCAGCCATACCAACAATACCGAAGCATTCAACGGCAATGGTACCTGCGTATTTGGCAATTACATCCGTATCAATTAAGATCTCCCCCATGGTATTGGTAATCTTACACTTCATATCTGTCCTCCTATTTCGCTGCATCAGCAGAACATCTGCCAACTTATTTTCTCTTTTAGCCCGAAAACACTCCAGGACACACTTTGACATATAGATTTATTATACTGGTTTTTCCTTAAAAAGCAAATATATTTTTATTTACCGGTGAAAATTCCATCAAAAAAAATAGAAGAAACAGCAACTTTCTCTTGCAAATCATGACATTTTCTGTTATTATATTATCGTTCTGGGCTCTTAGCATATAAAGGCCCTAAATACTCTTAAGGAGGTGCGATTATGGCAAAGTGTGCAGTATGTGGTAAAAGTGCTCATTTCGGCAACAATGTGAGTCACTCTCACAGAAGAAGCAATAAAATGTGGAAAGCAAACGTAAAATCTGTTCGAGTTAAAGTTGGCGAAGCTACCAAGAGAATGTATGTTTGCACTTCCTGTCTCAGATCTGGTAAAGTTGAGAGAGCTTAATCTTTACAGAAAAAGACGCTTTTTCAGGGAAACCTGACAGCTTCAAACGAATATGTTTCATACAAAGGACGCGTTGCAGACGCGTTCTTTTGTATTTTACCCATTATTTATCACAACAAAACAGCTGATATCCGGCAATCAGAAGTGCCCCTGCAATCAGCAGAGTCAGCCATACTTTCGGCAGTACCAATGCCAATACCATCCCCACTCCCAGGCTGAACATCACAAGACCAATTACTCGTTTCATTTTTCATACCATAAAATCCCTGTTCTATTTCAAGCTATGATTTTCCATACCATCCCATTCATTTTATCTTTCATTTTATGAGTCAGGATATGGAAACGGCGCAGGAAAACGTATTCTCCTGCGCCGTCATTTTCATTCTATTCTGTCTTTTCTGCATTCTCTGTTTCCGGTTCCTCATCGATATCCCTGGCTTTGCCCAGGGGATCTTTTCCTGAAGTGAAACGATCAATTACATCGGGAACCAAGTCCAGAACTTTAGATATGGCATCCTGATTCTTTACATTTACCAGGCGGGTCGTTCCGTTCTGAAGAACGAGAACGGCACTGGGGCTGATTTTCGCACCTAAACCACCGCCGCCGGTATTGCTTTTCTTTTCATCATTCAAACCGGCTCCGGCTGCCACACCAAAGGAAACTTCCACCAGCGGAAGAATGATTGTGTCATTTACGGTGATAGCTTCGCCAACCACGGTTTTTGCCGTTACAAAATCATCCATACCGTGGAACAAAGATTCCATTACATCAGTAAAATTATTATTGTTTTCTGCCATCTCGAATCCTCCTAATGAAATATCAGCCGACGAATGTTTCGATCCATAAGCAGTCTCAGTCCATAACCCAATGGAACTGCCGGAATCACACGCCCCTTTACATAATATTTTCCTTTTAATGTTTTCTTATCAAAATCGGCGGATAAACGAAAATCTCCGCTGGCACCATAAGCAGGATATCCCAGATAGAACAGAGCCAATATCCACCCTGTTACCGCAGGATCATCGGTTCCCACTACACCATGAAGGCGGAAAGTTTTCGGTTTCGCATGTTTCAAAATACCAAAAAGAGTTTTTTTCAGAAGACGAATCGTTTTCTGATTTTCTTCTTTCTTCCACTGACTCCAGAGATTTCGAATCTCAGATATTTTTGAACTCCTTTTTTTATCCTCAGGAGTTTTTCTTTCTTTTGCTTTTTTCTTCGCCTTTTTCTTAGTCTTCTCTGTTTTTGAAATATCGCATTTTACAGCTGTTTTTTCATTTTCGTCTGAAGGGCTGCTGTTTACTGCTGTTTTTTCATCTTCCTCAGATAGGCTGCTGTTTTCCCGTAAATGCTCTTTCTTGTGAATAAAAGAGCTCTCTTCATCCGAGCTTCTGTTATTATCTGAATTTTCCCTGTTCTCTCCGGTCTCTTCCTCATCAGGGGAACCGGCTGTTTTCTCTGATTCTCCCAAAGAAGTACTTTTCCTGAACAGGGTAAAGGAAAAGAATTTGAGAACCAGTTTGAGTTTCTTTTCCTTCAACCCAATCTGCAATTTCACCGCACCAAAAAACCAACGAACCGTCCCCCGAAGAGTAATATCGGAATCATTGGCCCTTCCTGCCGATTCATAGACAATCGGATTGATGACGGCAAGAAGAAACAATACCAGTGCCGCTCCCAGAAAAATACAAAGGATACGGAGCAGAATCAGAACTACATTCCAAATCGTATGTCCCAATGTTGCTATTGTCATTTTGCTCCCTCCTTTTGGATTTTATCCGTCAGAAAAGAGCGAATATCTCCATCTCCATTTTTTCGGTAACACTCATCGGCAATCCTCATTACCAGCATGACTGCATCCTGATATCCCTTGGCAATTCCAACCACAGTGAGATCTTCCCTGCCGCGGTAATAGGGCTGTTTTAATTCCCAGG
>JAQXIM010000032.1 GCA_029007785.1 Clostridiales bacterium
ATACCCAGAAGTCCGGAAATTAATTACTACGAAGATCAGGGAATGACGGTGATCGAAGGAGATCCGGAACTGGAAATCAGTCTTGTTTTCCGGAAACTGGCTGCTTCCCTGCTGAAAGCAGAGAATGCCGGGGAAGACAAAGGGGAAAGCTCAATGGATCAGAAAACATGGACGTCAGACAGATGACCGATTGACAGAGGGCCATCAAACAAACGAAAAACAGACAGACGAACATCAAATAAACGACACAAATAAACGACAGACCGACGAACATCATACAGATGACTGACGGAAAACAATTCATCAATAAAGCATCGGAGGACATTGGATGACAGGAAAAGCATTTTTTACTACAACAAAAGAGTTGGCAGAACTTGGCCGGGAAAATATACCGGAGGGATTTCGTTCCAACACTCATCTGATCTACAGCTCACCGGCAACATTGGCGTTTAACTCCCCCGGTGCCGAAGGGTTCGGCGTCAAGCGGGCCGGACTCAGTATTCCCGATTCGGTGATGCTTCTGGTGGCTCCCGGCTGCTGCGGCAGAAATACTTCCGGTCTGGGCAATCTGCCGCAGTATCGGAATCGTTTCTTTTTCCTTATGATGGATGAGACGGATATTGTTACCGGAAGTCATCTGCAGAAAATACCCCGAGCGGTGGAAGAAATCCTTCAGAGTCTGAAAACGCGGCCTTCTGTTGTTATGATCTGTATCACCTGTGTGGATGCTCTGCTGGGTACGGATATGGAACGTGTTTGCCGAAAGGCAGAGGAGGTCTGCAAAATTCCTGTTCGTCCCTGCTATATGTACGCACTGACCAGAGAAGGACGGAGACCTCCCATGGTTCACGTCAGACAGTCTCTGTATTCTTTGCTGGAGCCGAGAACGAAAAAATCACGCAGCATCAATTTCCTGGGATTCTTTTCTCCCCTGGAGGAGGATTGTGAGCTTTATTCCATTTTTCATCAGATGGGAATTCGCCGGATTCGAGAGATTTCCCGATGCAGCACCTATGAGGAATATCAGGAAATGGCAGAGGCTTCCTTTAATGTGGTATTGAATCCGGAGGCAAGGTTTGCTGCCGGTGATCTGGAGAAGCGTCTGGGAATGCCCTATCTGGAACTGCGCCGTCTTTATCAATTGGATAAAATTCATAATCAGTATATGGCTTTGGGAAGAGCTCTGGGCATCGAAATCAATGAGGAGCCCTATGCCGGTCATGCGAGAAAGGCGTTGGAGGATTTTCGGAAAGAATTTCCCGGGGCCTCCTTTGCCATTGGTGAATTTCAGAACGGAGAAGCCCTGGAAATGGCATTGGCTCTGGTGTCCGAGAGTTTCCGTGTACGGGAGGTTTTCGCCACGGTCAATGAAGAGAATTTTATCTATGTGGAAAAGCTGGCGGCTCTTTCACCGGAAACAAGAGTTTATGCCAATCTGGAGCCTACCATGATTTACTATGAAGAGACAGAGGAAAACAAGGTGGATTTTGCCATTGGCAAGGATGCTGTCTTTTATCATCCGGGTGCTCATTCCCTGACCTGGAGTCAGGATGTTCAGCCCTTTGGTTATGAAGGTGCAGCCCATCTGTATCGGGCACTGTCAGCCTGCGGAAAGGAGTAAAAAATGAAAGGATTGAGATTATATCTGCCCCCTTTTGCTCCGGATTCTTCCGGTGCGTCCTCCGTTCTTTATGAACTGGGAGGCATTCTGGTAATCTGCGATGCCGGAGGCTGTACGGGTAATGTCTGCGGATTTGATGAACCACGTTGGTTTACCAGAAAAAGTGCCGTATTCAGTGCCGGTCTCAGAGATATGGATGCCATTCTGGGAAGGGATGATCTGTTGGCGGATAAACTGGCGTCAGCGGCAAAGAAGCTGGATGCTTCTTTTGCCGGCATCATCGGTACTCCGGTTCCTTCGGTAATCGGTACAGATTACCATGCATTGAAGCGGATGGTGGAAAAACGGTGCGGTCTTCCCGTTGTTGCTGTGGATACAACGGGAATCGATCTTTATGATGTGGGAGAAGAAAAAGCCTTTCTTGCTTTGTTCCGAACTTTCACCGAAGAGAGGACAGAAGAAAGGACAGCCGAAAGGAAGGGATGTGTGGGTATTCTGGGTGCAACCCCCCTGGAGGTAAGTGATCTGGATATCCAGGATCGCTTTGAGAAAATTCTGAAGAAGGACGGTGTTCGTCAGGTGTTTTGTTATGGCATGGGAGCAGGACTGGAAGAAATACAGCAGGCTTCCAATGTGGAATACAATCTGGTGGTTTCCCCTGCCGGTCTGAAAAGTGCCAGGTATCTGGAAAAAACCTACGGAACACCTTATCGCGTAGGATTTCCGGGTGCTGCCCGTCTCATTCCCCAGGTGGATTTTTCCGGAAAACGAGTTCTGATTATCCATCAGCAGGTTCTGGCCAATTCTCTTCGGGAAGAAGCTGAAAAAGCAGGTGCCTCATCCGTTACAGTGGGAAGCTTTTTCATGATGAAGAGGGAGTGGATGCGTCCGGGAGATGTCTCTCTGACGGAGGAAGACGATCTGAAGCAGTTGGTAAAAGAGGGAAGCTTTGATCTTGTACTGGCTGATGAGATTCTGGAACCCCTTATGGATCCGGATTTGCCGGAATTTGTAGATCTTGTACATTTTGCATGTTCAGGAAGACTGGGGGAGTGGCAATGAAAATAAAGGAAAAAACAGATGTTTTTTCAGATTCGATTCATTCGGAAACTGTGACGCGGCAGGTAAGAGTTTACGGTATTGTACAGGGAGTGGGTTTTCGGCCTACCGTAAGCCGCCACGCCATGGATACAGGAATCACCGGAAGCGTCTGCAATAAGGGACCCTATGTGGAAATCATGATTCAGGGAACGAAGGAAGAGTGTGATGCCTTTTTGGAAAAGCTTTCCCTTCATCCGCCCAAAAGAGCAGCTATTTTGAAAATGGATGTAAAGCCTCTGGAAACGGAAAAACACTGGGAGTCCTTTGAAATCATTGAGAGTGAAAAAACGAAAGGGGAGATTTTCATCTCTCCGGATATTGCCATATGTGAGGAATGCAGGAAGGAATTATTTGATAAACATGACCGAAGATATCTCCATCCTTTCATAAACTGTACCTGCTGCGGACCGAGGATGACTATTCTGGATTCCCTTCCCTATGATCGGGAACGGACCAGTATGAAGGAGTTTCCTATGTGTCCTTCCTGTCAGCAGGAGTACACCAGCCCGGAGACGCGACGGTATGATGCCCAGCCTGTGTGCTGCAATGAGTGCGGTCCTCAGGTTTATCTTCTCAAAGGAAAAGCAAAAGGATCGGATGCCATTACCCAGGTGAGACGTCTGATTTCTCAGGGCCATATTGCTGCCATTAAGGGCATCGGCGGATTTCATTTGTGCTGTGATGCCACCAGTCAGGAGGCGGTGGCTCTTCTGCGGGAACGGAAACACCGTCCCCATAAACCTTTTGCCGTTATGATGCGGGATATGGATACCGTAAATCGGGAGTGTTTTCTGGAACAGGGGCAGGAAGAAATTCTCGACGGTCATCAGAAGCCCATCCTGCTGCTGAGAAAAAAGAACGGAGGAAAAGTGGTGTCCCAGACAGCACCGGGGAATCCCAGTCTGGGTGTCATGCTTCCCTATGCACCCATTCACCTTCTCCTTTTTGATTATAACGATGGAATATCCATGCCGGATTGTCTTGTTATGACAAGTGCCAATGAGTCGGGAGCACCGATCTGCCGGGATGATCAGGATGCGGAAATGGAATTGATGGATCTTTGCGATGAGATTTTATCCCATGACCGAAAGATCCGGATCCGTGCCGACGATACGGTCATGGATTATTTTGAAGGAAAGCCCTATATGATTCGCCGATCCCGAGGCTATGCGCCTCTTCCCTTTATTTTGTCCGGAGAGGAACAGGGGGTTGTTCTGGCCATGGGAGGGGAACTGAAAAACAGTTTCTGTGTTGGTGTGAATCAGATGTACTATCCCTCTCCCTATGTGGGAGATATGGGAGATATTCGGACAGTGAAGGCCCTGAAAGAAACGGTTCAAAGATTCCTGGATCTTTTGGAAGTGAAGCCGGAAGCGGTGGTCTGTGATATGCACCCTCTGTATCAATCGGGAGCAGCTGCCCGGGAAATGGGACTGCCGGTGATAGAAGTACAGCACCATTACGCTCACATTCTTTCCTGTATGGCAGAAAATGATTGTCAGGAACCGGTAATCGGAGTTTCCTTTGACGGTACCGGATACGGCACAGACCATACCATCTGGGGCGGGGAAATTCTGGCTGCGGATTATCATGGATTTACCCGAATCGGCTGCGTTTCACCATTTCTTCAGGCTGGAGGAGATGCTTCCGCCCGGGAAGGGTGGCGGATTGCCGTCTCCATGATCTGCGGATGGAGCCGGACCAGAGAAGAAGCCTGGGAAATGGTCCAGTCCCTGGGATTATGTGACAAAAATGCTTTCCTTCTCCAATATGGAATGGTGGAAAGAAAATGGAATGTGGTGACTTCTACCAGTGTGGGAAGAATTTACGATGCGGTGAGTGCTATTCTGGGAATCTGCCGTCAATCCACCTATGAAGGAGAAGCAGCAACCTCTCTTCAGTTTGCTGCCATGGCCGGGGAAAGCTCCGGGATGGAAATGGTGTTCCCCGGGTTAACTTTACCGGATGAACGCTGGAGCTTGTCACCGGATACGAAAATCATTATGGATACGGAGACCCTGGTAAAGCAAGTGATTCGTTTTCATCAGGAAGGAATTCCTGCAGAATGCCTTGCTCTCTATTTTCACCGGGGGTTGGCATTTCAGATTGGAGAAGCCTGCCGTCGTGCCCGGGAGATCAATGGCCGGAATACGGTGGCCCTAAGCGGTGGTGTTTTCCAGAATACACTGCTGCTGAAAGAAACGAAGAAGAGGCTGGAGCAGGATGGTTTTCAGGTTATCATACATCAGATGGTTCCTCCCAATGACGGAGGAATCGCCCTGGGACAGGCTGTGTATGCCATGAGAAATAAAGATATATTGTAAGGAGACATAAAATCATGTGTGTTGGATTATCGGCAAGAGTTGTGAAAGTACAGGATGGAATGGCATTGGTGGATGCCGGCGGTGCAAGAAGAGAGATTTCTGCGCAGATGTTGTCGGAGCTGGAGCCCGGTGATTATGTGATGGTACATGCAGGGATTGCCATTGCCAAAATTACGGCAGAAGATGAAGAAGAAACCGATGAACTGATGGAGGAACTGTTTTAATGGAGACAAAAACAAGAAAGACGGCCAGGGAGATCATAGAATCCTACGATGGTGCTCCTATCCGCATTATGGAAGTGTGCGGAACACATACCCATGAAATTTTTCGGTTAGGCCTCCGAAATATTCTTCCGAAAAATGTTGAGCTGATTTCCGGACCGGGATGTCCCGTCTGCGTGACACCCGTATCCTTTATTGATGAGGCCCGGATGCTGGTTCTTGAAAAAGGGGTAACCGTATGCAGTTTCGGCGATCTGATTCGTGTACCGGGAACCCATGGAAATCTGGCCGATGCCCGGGCAGAAGGCGGTAAGGTTCAGATTGTCTATGCCCCTATGGATGCGGTGGATTATGCCAGGGAGAATCCGGAAGAACAGGTAGTATTTCTTTCTGTGGGATTTGAAACAACGACACCGGCCTGCTGTCTGGCGGTGGATCAGGCAAGAAAACAGGGAATAACCAATTTCTCCCTGCTGACAGCCAACAAAACCATGCCCTCGGCCTATCGTGCTCTGAAAGATAGTGTGGATGTTTATCTTTATCCCGGCCACGTCAATGCCATAACCGGTACGAAGCTTTGCGAAGACCTGGCAAAAGAAGAAGGCATCAGCGGTGTTGTGGCTGGATTTACGGCAAGAGAACTGCTGACAGCTTTGGCAGCAGCCATTTTGTATCATCAGAAAGGGGAACCCTTCTTCTTCAATGCCTATCCCCGGGTGGTGACTCCGGAGGGAAGTGTAAATGCCCGGAAAATGATGGATCAGTATATGGAAGATTACGATTGCGAATGGAGAGGTCTTGGGGTGATTCCCCAGTCGGGACGCCGGCTTCGGAGCGAGTATGGAGAATATGATGCCCGAATCAAATACAACCTTCCTCCCATGGAAGGAAGGGAAAACAAGGCCTGCCGCTGCGGAGAAGTTCTCCAGGGAAAATGCCTTCCTGTGGATTGTCCCTGCTTTGGCAAAGCCTGCACGCCCCAGCATCCCGTAGGCGCCTGCATGGTTTCCAATGAAGGAGCCTGCTCTGCTTATTATCAGTATGGAGGAAATTTGTTATGACGAAAACAGTAACCCTGGCTCACGGAGCCGGCGGACGCCAGACTTCGGAATTGATTGATGAAGTATTTAAAGCCCATTTTGCCAATCCGGATTTGACTGCCGATGATGCGGCAGTTCTGATGCCTCCTGTCGGCAAAATGGCCATGAGTACCGACGGATTTATTGTGTCTCCTGCCTTCTTTCCGGGAGGAAATATCGGAAAACTGTCCATTTGCGGTACGGTAAATGATCTGGCCTGTATGGGAGCCAAACCTCTTTACTTATCCTGTGCCTTCGTTATCGAAGAGGGTTATCCTATGGAAAAGCTGGAGGAGATTGCAGCAGCCATGGAAAAAACAGCCAAAGAGGCTGGCGTTCGGATTGTATCCGGTGATACGAAAGTGGCAGGCAAAGGTCAGGTGGACGGTGTATTTATCACCACCACCGGCATAGGCGAAATCCTTCCCGGTATCGCTACATCCGGTGAGGCAGCCAGACCGGGAGATGCGATTATTGTCACCGGTGATATTGGAAGACACGGATGTACTGTTCTGCTGGAAAGAGAAAATTTCGGAATTGAGACAGATATTACCAGTGATTGTGCTCCTTTGTGGGGAACCGTGGAAGCTGTTTTAAATGCGACGAAGGATGTTCATGTGATCCGGGACGCTACCCGGGGCGGTGTGGGAACGGTCCTTTATGAAGTGGCGGAACAGAGCCGGGCAGGAATCCAGCTGGACAGCTCTGCCATCCCTGTGGATGATCAGGTTCGTGGAGTCTGCGGAATGTTGGGGTTGGAGCCTCTGTACCTTGCCTGCGAAGGAAGAATGGTCATCATGGCACCCAAGGATCGGGCAGAGAAAATTCTGGCAGTGTTAAAGACTTGTCCTTATTCATCGGATGCCGCCATCATCGGTGAAGTAACAGAGGAGCATCCGGGAAAAGTGGTTCTGACCACAGAGATCGGAACGAAGACGATTCTGGCACAGCCCGGAGGAGAAATGCTGCCGAGAATCTGTTAAAACAGGGTGGATTTTTCATCTGTTACGACAGCTGGTACATCAGTCAGAGAAAGGAAAGGAGTGGATGCGTCAGAATGGAAACCAGAGTGGCACTGATATCAATTATTGTGTCAGACAGCAGAAGTATTGAAGAATTGAATCATTATCTGCATGAATCAGCAAAATATATTATTGGAAGAATGGGAATTCCCTACCACAAAAAAGGGATCAATATTATCAGTGTGGCAATCGATGCACCTCAGAATGAAATCAGTGCCTTGTCAGGAAAGATTGGAAGACTGCCTGGTGTGTCAGTAAAGACGGCCTATTCTCAGGTGATTACTCCGGCAGAAGAAGGAGGACATGATGAAACAGATTAGAACACAAGGGGAAGAAAATTCCGTCCTTCCGATCCGGGATGCATCCTTTCCTTCGCCCTTTCGGTCCGGATTGGAATTTAATTCTCCGGCCCATGGAACCTGGAATATTGTTCATACCGGAATGCTGATTCCAAAGGCCAGACAGATTTACGTATGTGCGGAAAACTGTATGCGTGGTGTGGTTCTGACAGCAGCGGAGATGAAAGAGGAAGATCGCTTTTCCTTTGTTATTCTGGAAGAAAGTGACATGATCGGAGGAAATCTGGAGCAGATTACCGTGGAGGGAGTCTGTGCCTGCCTCGATCAATGTGGGGAGAAGCCTCCGGTGGTGCTTCTTTTCACCGTCTGTATCCATCATTTTCTGGGATGTGATCTGGATTATATTTATCGGAAACTGGAAGAACGATATCCGGATATTGTTTTTGTGCGCTGTTTTATGGATCCCCTTCTGCAGAAAAAGGGGCCCACACCGGATCAGAAGCTGCGAAGCAGTATGTATGATCCCATTGAACCTCGTCCGATTCGTAAGGGAACGGTAGCTTTAATTGGAAGTGACCTTCCCTTAGAGCCGGGGAATGATATGGAAGAGCTGGTTCAGGCAGCAGGAGGTACTCTTCGTGAGATCAGTCGTGTTCGTACCTATGAAGAGTATCTTGCTTTGGGCGAGGCGGAGCTGTTTGCGGCAGATTATCCGGCAGCTCAGATGGGATTGGAACGTTTATCGAAGAGATTGGAGCGTCCCGGTATTTATCTTCCCATGACCTTCCATTACGAAGAGATTCGCAGTCAGTGGAAACTCCTGACGGAAATGCTTCGGATGGATCAAAGTATGGATTGGGCAAAGAAAATGGATCAGAAAATCGAACTGAAAATCGCACAATGTGAAGATATCTGGGCCAGGGCATATCAGATGATCGGAAAGACAGAGATTGTGATAGATTATACGATCCATCCCAGACCTCTTGGCCTGGCGCGTTTTCTTCTGACTCGCGGTTTCCTGGTGACGGAGGTTTATCTGGACAGCATTAATCCGGAGGAAGAATCGGATTTCTTCTGGCTGCAGGAACACTTTCCGGAATTGAAGCTTAAGGCCACCATTCATGTGGATCGCCGTGTAGATCATAGTCATTTCCCTGGGGAAGACGGTGGAGGAAAGGAAGATGGAAGGGAATCCGAAAAGAGAATTCTTGCTCTGGGACAGAAGGCGGCCTGGTTTGCCGGAACGGCTTATTTTGTCAATATGGTACAGGGCGGCGGTCTTTTCGGTTTCCATGGAATTCGGAAAATGGCGGAATATGTCATGGAGGCCTGGCAGGAAAAAAAGGATACCAGAGATCTGGTAATCCGAAAAGGATGGGGGTGTGAAAGCTGCATATAAAGAATGCTTACCGGATTATTCCGGTATATACTTCAGATATTTCAGGGGTATGTTCTGCCCTGTATGAAATGGGCGGTATGGTTGTGATGCATGACCCTTCCGGCTGCAATTCTACTTATAATACCCACGATGAGACCAGGTGGTATGATCAGGATAGTTTGATTTTTATTTCCGGTTTAACAGAGCTGGATGCGATCATGGGAAATGATAAAAAGCTGGTTCGGGATGTGGTGGAGGCAGCAAAAAGGCTGAATCCTCGGTTTATTGCTCTGTTTGGCTCCCCTATTCCTTATCTGAATGGAACGGATTTCGCGGCTTTGGCTGCCATGGTGGAAAGAGAGACGGGAATTCCCAGTTTTACTCTGAAAGTCAATGGCATGCATGACTATGTTCAGGGAAGCGGTCAG
>JAQXIM010000033.1 GCA_029007785.1 Clostridiales bacterium
TTATATTGTCTTGACAACTTTATTATACAGGTAAATCCACGTTACTGCAAAGTGGAGGTCATTACATATTGTCTATTTATTGGTGTCCTAAGAATAGGTTTTCTCTATTCTTTACTGTCCATTATCTGGGGTACAGTTTAAAGATATTTTCTCTTTTCAAAGTATTATGTATTTTATATGATGTCATATTCGAATATAATACATCGTGCAACGAAATGTTGTTTCGTCTTTTGTGTACTTTGGGGAAACATAATATGTGCGCAGAAATAAGAAATAATTACTATTAATTAGGAGGAGACAAGTATGAAGAAAAACACCACAAAAGCCCTTGTGCTTTCCTTATCTCTGATGATGGCATCCGGTACCGTTGCCACTCCGGCTCTTGCAGCTGTGAAGAAGAATATACAGCTTCCCGTAGCCAAGATGCAGTCTGCAACAGTTCAGCCCATTGATCTTGCTGAATACATTACGAATAACACCACGCTCACCGAAGGATGGGGCGGTTCCTTATCCTTAACCTTCCCGAATCGCGCTGACCGTGTTAATGAAAACTACGTATCTGGCTACTTTACCTATACTCTGGAGAGCGGACGTACTATTAAATATTATAGTGCAGATCACACACCTCTGCGTGCTTACATGACCGTAATCGCAGTTCCCAACGGAGTGAAAGACGTATACAAATTCCTGGAAGAAGAAGGATGGATTGAACAGTGTGATAAGTACGGCGAACAGCTCTTTGTTCTGGAACCTGAGAATGGCAAATGGGGAACCCCTGAAGAAGAGGCTCAGTATCTGGAAGACTGTCTGGGTGAGTCCGTATCCAACGATAACTTCGGTACCCGTCCCAAAAAATCCGGCGGTCTCGTTACTTCCGGAAAATTTACGGCAACCAACGGTTATTCCTGCAGCGTATTCTCCGTTCATGCCTGCAACTACTA
Organism: Clostridiales bacterium; assembly: GCA_029007785.1. Taxonomy (GTDB): domain Bacteria; phylum Bacillota; class Clostridia; order Lachnospirales; family Lachnospiraceae; genus UBA3305. The sequence goes on from JAQXIM010000033.1 coordinate 942, forward strand.
TGTAGGTTATGGCGAAGGATGTAAGCCTCTGGAATCCTGGACTTCCTACAATCCTCTGTATGTTGCCGGTCAGGCATTCATCGGCGGCAAATCCGTTGGTGCAAAAGCTCTGAAACAGAACGCAAAACGTACCTACGACGGTATCAACAACGGTTCCTTCCATCCCGGATTCACTGATGACATTTTCATGCCCACTCTGAAGAAGCTGTACAGAGAAGGTGCTGTTCCCACCGGTACCAAGATTGTGAACAAAGATATTGCTGTTCCTACCTTGTTCGCAGGCTACGAAGAACTGAATCCCAGCGTAATCTACTGGAAGACGGTGAATGACTGCATTCCTATGAAGTCTAAAGGTAATACCTACTATCAGAGCCTTTATTCCAATTCCTGGCAGACCCAGTTCACTAATCAGGAAGTTAGAAATTGGGGAACTTATCACGGTATCTCCAAAGTTCGCGTAGAAAAGAGCACCAAGAAAATGGATGCAGAGAATATCCGTGATTTCCTGGCTGATTTCACTCGTTACACCACTCAGTTTGCATACGGCAATACTCTGGGTATCCGTCTTGATTACTATGCAACTGCCGTTGAGGCCAAGAAACAGGCAGAAGGTCTGGAGCCTCTTTCCTCTTACACTTACACCAACCTGGCCGGCGAAGAAGCAACTGTCGATCTCGTTGGTTTGAAATCCACCAAAGTAAAAGCAGACTACTGCAAGGTAGGCGGCAAGCTTTATGTTATGGAAACAGTTGTTGATGGTGCTCTGCGCGAAAACATCGTATATTTACCTGATTCCGCAAAGAAGATTTTCCGCAACAAGGAAGTTCCCGTTGTTGTTGTTAACCCTGGAAGCGGTCAGCAGATGGGTACCTTTATCGATGCTTCTCAGTGGTGGGCAGTTGCCAACGATGAAGGCTGTGCTGTTATCATCCTTGGTCAGGGCAGCGGCAATGAGAACACCATCCGTTCCAACCTGTCTGTTCTGAAAGGCGCCATCGCGAAAGACAGCGGTCTTCAGTTCGACATGAGCCGCGTATATGCCAGCGGACATTCTGCAGGCTGCAACAAAATTCAGACTTTGACTCATACCACTGAGTCCTTCTATTTTGCAGCTGTAGGTGCTACCTCTTTCCCGAACTCTTTGTTTACCGCCAACGATGTAATGCCCAGCTTCCTGGCTGCAGGACAGGCTGACATCAGTGAAGGTGCTCCGAACCCTCTGATGCGTGACGTTGTCAAAGAACCCTGGAAGAAAGATGCAGACAGTGCTTGCTACAACTGGATCAATGGCTGCATGACCATGAACGGCCAGACTCTTGATTTCGAAGACAATAACCACGAAAGCTTCCTGGACAGCTGTCTGAGTTACAACGAAAAAGGTCGTTTCCAGACCTACACCTGGGGCAACGAGGATGACATCCCGTTGGTATCCTTCACCAGAACACTTGCTCGTGAACATAACTGCATCCCTGCAGAATTCCGTCTTGCATGGGATTTCATGGAACACTACAGTGTTGAAGAAGACGGAAGCAGATATTACAGTGAATCTGCCATCACCAAGAATGATCTTGTTACTATCAAGGAAGCAAACTAATCTGATAAATCTTTCCGAATAAAAGTTCAGTAAGATTAAATTAATAAGTCATTACCACCCGCTTAGCGCAGCATCATAATTATTAAACGAATTATGATGTTGCGCTAAGCGGGTGGTATTGATTGTTAACACTATACTGATATAATCACGTCGACTTCACATCTGATATGCATGATACTTCATGTCTTACAGAAGACGGATATGATCAATGGTTCCGCTCTCCTGAAAGGATTCCCACTCACAGATGTTGACCGCATGATCTCCAATTCGTTCCAGATATTTGGCAATCATCAACAGATCGATACATTCGTCACAGTTCGCATTCTCACTGCGTAAAGTCCGGACAATGTCATCCTTCACCTGGGCAAATAGATCATCGATGCGATCATCTCCGGGAATCAGCTCTTTGGCCTGATCTTTTTTCTGCTCCACAAAAGCCTGAATTGCCTGCTTCAGAAGCTTACCGGTTTCTTCAATCATTGACTCCATATGACTGGAAATGGTGGAAAAATCCTGATGCTCAAACCGAAGAAGGATTTCTGCAATATCCGAAACATGGTCTCCCACTCTTTCCATATCGGTTACCACCTTAAGACATGCGGAAATCACCCGAAGATCACCGGCCACCGGCTGCTGCTTCGTAATCAGATGAAGACACTGACCTTCAATGGATCGTTCCATATCATTGATATTGCGGTCATTTTTCAGCAGCCAGATCATGGTCTTGCGATCGTTGCTCTGAATCGCCTGAAACAGACCGGTATAATTTTCTCCTATCTGACGTCCCATCTCTGCCACACTCTGTCTCAGATCCTTTAATTCCTGCTGAAAGATTACTCTCGTTGTCATGGTTTTTTCTCCTTCCCGGCCATCAGCCAAACCGTCCCGTCACATAATCTTCCGTACGTTTATCACGGGGATGTTCAAAAATATTTCTGGTGTCGTCAAATTCTATCACTTCTCCCACCAGAAAAAAGGCGGTATAATCCGACACACGGGCAGCCTGCTGCATATTGTGGGTTACTACTACTACCGTATATTTCTTCTTCAGCTCCACCATCAGATCCTCCACCTTCAGGGTGGAAATCGGGTCAAGAGCAGAGGTCGGTTCATCCATGAGAAGAACCTCCGGTTCCACAGCCAAGGCTCTGGCAATGCAAAGCCGCTGCTGCTGACCACCGGACAGACCAAGAGCGGATGTTTTCAGTCTGTCTTTTACCTCATCAAAAATTGCCGCATCCCGGAGACTGCGTTCCACGATTTCATCCAGTTTTGCCCGATCACGAATCCCGTGAATTCTTGGTCCGTATGCTACATTATCGTAAATGCTCATGGGGAAGGGATTGGGCTGCTGAAATACCATTCCGACTTTTTTCCGAAGCAGGGTGGTATCCACCTGGGGATCATAAATATCTTCTCCATCCAGATAAACCTTTCCTTCGATGCGAACATTTTCCACCAGATCATTCATCCGGTTCAGACATTTCATAAATGTGGATTTACCGCAGCCGGAAGGGCCGATAAATGCCGTCACCGCATTCGGTGCAATATCCATATCAATCCCTTTTAAGGCATGATTGCTTCCATAATAAAGATGAAGACCGGTGGTCCGAATTTTCGCATGCTCTATATCTATCACATTTGTATATACATTTTCCGCCATTCTCTACTCCATTCTATCCATCATTCCCGGCAAATTTTTTTATTCTTATGTCAGGACGGATCTTCTGAGGACAAATTTTCAATATGGAAGTATTCTTCCAAAACTGCTTTCTTTACTCATTCAGACACAGGTGTCCGGCTTTATCTCCGGTTCACATCCAGTTTTCCAGCCAGATATTTGGTCAGGAAATTGATCCCCAGTACAATGATCAGCAAAACAACAGCGATACCGAATGCGGTGGTATAGTCACCATGCTGCATACTTAGATAAAGCTGAATTGTCATGGTTCCGCCGGACTGCAGAACTTTTCCCAGATAGCCCATTCCATTGACGGGAAGCTTGTAATCACTGCCTGCTGTAAACAGCAGGGCAGCGGATTCTCCAACAATACGTCCCACTGCAAGGATAATACCGGTAACAATACCCGGAAGAGCAGAAGGGAGCAGAACGGTTCGAATCATATACCACTTGGTTGCTCCCATTCCCAGAGCACCGCTGCGATAGGAAGCAGGTACCGTCTTCAAAGCCTCCTGGGTATTTCTTGTAATCAGAGGCAGAACCATCAGGGTCAGTGTCAAAGCACCGTTCAATAATGAATATCCCAAATGCAGAACTTCCCCGAAAAATGTCATTCCAAAGAGTCCAAAAATAATGGAAGGAATGCCTGACAGGGTTTCTGTGGTAAACTCAATGGCTCTTACCATGGGACCCGGTTTCGCATATTCGTTCAGATATATTGCAGATCCGATTCCGAGAGGTGTTGCAAAAAGCAGGGTAAGAACCACAATATAAAGAGTATTTACAATATTTCCCAATATTCCCACAGTTCCCTTCGAATAACTGGTAACTGTGGTAAGAAAGGAAAGACTCACACTTCCCATGCCTCGTATACACACATAGCCGATGATTCCCACCAGCAATGCCACCGAAAAACCGGCACTCAGATAAATCAATCCATATAAAAGATTGTCTGTTGTATGTTTCTTCTTATTTCTTATACTTTCTGTCATTCTTTGTCTCCTTTTCCACCGAATCCTGACATTTTCTTTGTTCTGCCAGATTTCCGGTGCAAATCTTTTCCTGTTTACTCTTCTTTTCTTTTCAGAATTCTGGATAAGGCGAAGTTAATCATCATAATGAAGACAAAGAGCACCAGTCCAATCGTGAACAGCACTTCTCTGTGAATTCCTTTGGAATATGCCATCTCACTGACAATGGCAGTGGTCAGGAATCTTACCGAGTTGAAGGGCAGCGGAAGATTTACGGAGCTTCCGGATACTAAAGTAATGGCCATGGCTTCACCAATGGCTCTGCCCACACCCAGAACAATAGCAGAAATAATACCGGAGCTGGCTGCCGGAATCATAACTTTAAAAATCGTTTGGATATGAGAGGCTCCCAGGGCAAGGGAAGCACTTTTCAGGTGTGCAGGAACTGCCCGCAGTGCCGATTCGCTGATATTAATTACAGTAGGAAGAATCATAATTGCCAAAACCAGAACGGCAGAGATCATATTGGATCCCCCGGTAAACTGGTGGGTGGAAGAACCGGCAAAAATTATTTTTTCCAGACGGTACATGAGGGGATTCAGGACAAGCAGACCAAGCAATCCGTAAATAACAGAAGGAATTCCTGCCAATAATTCCACCGCCGGTTTTACCACCTTCACCAATTTAGGAGATGCCACCTCTGCCAAAAAAACGGCAGTCATCACTCCAATGGGAACACCAATCAGGATGGCCATGAGGGTTCCCACAATCGAGGTAAGAATAACATAAAGAATACCAAAACTCGGATCTTCCGCGCTGGGTTTCCAGACAGTGCCGAACAGAATTTCTTTCACACCCACTTTTCCCAGAGCCGGAGCTCCCTTCAAAATCATGTACAAGGTAATAGAGAGAACAGCCAGTACCGCTGCCAAACCGCAAACGGTAAATACTACACTGGCTGCCTTCTCCACCATCGATTTATTTTTATGATTCGCTGCGATGGAATACATAATTCCCTCCTGTTGTGATGGGATTTATCAGTCTACAGTAATCAGTCCAACCGAATTGACTACTGCCTTTCCTTCATCGGACTGAATCCAGGAAAACAGTGCCTGTACTGCTTCATTCTGTTCAGAAATCTCTCCCTTCGTTGCCATAACAAAAGGTCTCTGCAGGAAATAGCTTCCTTCTTTAATCGTGTCAACGGTGGGTTCTACGCCATCCAGAGACAGAGTTTTTACCGAATCATCCAAAACATCCAGAGATACATATCCAATAGCGCCCGCCGTGGAAGCAACCTTTGCCATTACTGCACCGGTACTGTCCAGCTCGTTGGCATACTGGCATTCATCTTTTACACCAAGAATTTCTTCAAAAGCATCACGGGTACCGGAACCGGATTCTCTTCCTACAACAACGATAGCTTCATCTGCTCCGCCAACTTCGCTCCAATTCTGGATTTCTCCGGTATAAATCTGAGCAAGCTGTTCCTTTGTCAGATCTGCTGCTGTATTGGAAGTATCCGTAACTACGGCAATACCATCGATGGCTACAATGTTTTCCACAGCTCCTGCTGCCTTCTCGTCATCAGACAAGCTTCTGGAAGAATTTCCGATATCCACACTGCCGTTCAGCAAAGCTTCGATTCCTGCAGAAGATCCATTAAACTCAGCCGTCACTGTCACACCGGTGTATGCTGCCTGAAATTCCTCTGCTACGGCATTTGCCAGTTTCTCCATGGAAGTACTTCCAGCCATGGCGATACTTCCGCTGATAGCTTCGGAGCCGCCCTGATTTTCGGTATTATCTGCTGCGGTGCTCTGGTTTTCCTTATTTTCTGCTGCCGCGTTCTGATTTTCAGAACTCTGCTGTGCAGCGGCATTCTGTTCCGGTTGAGCAGAAGAACTGGAGTTGCTGCATCCCGTCATTGCTCCTGCTGCCATTACCATTGCCAATACAGTTACCAGTACTTTTTTGCTCTTTTTCATAATCATATTCCTCACTTTCCGGCTTTCCTAAGCCCTGCGGACACCTTTGAGCTTTCTGCTCTGTCCTTGTTTTTTCATTTCTTAACACAAGCAAAGTGTATCACAGAGAAAAAAAGAGAACTATCACAGGGACGTAAGCCTTGGGTAAAGAAAATGTAAAGATTAAATATGCCTTTTTCGGATTATTTCTAAAAAAATAAAGGGGAATGGAAGAGCTGCAGGAAAACCGGGAGTTTCAGAAAATCAAAAAAAGCTGATCATTCTTGCTTAGAAGCAAAAAAATCAGCATACCATGGAAAGAAGTGCATTCGCACTAATATGAAATAATATATAAAACAGCGGGTGATGGGAATCGGACCCACGTATCCAGCTTGGAAGGCTGGTGTTCTACCATTGAACTACACCCGCATGGAATGCCCAGAGCCGGAATCGAACCAGCGACACGAGGATTTTCAGTCCTCTGCTCTACCAACTGAGCTATCTGGGCAGTACATGAATTGCTTTCACTCACGACCTTGAGTATGATACAATATTTCAAACTGTTTGTCAAGTGTTTTTTTCTGTTTTTCAGCAGTACTTTTTTCCAGTTTTAATAGCTAATTTTTTTACTGCCGTTTTCGCCGCCGATCATGTTTGCCTCCGCATATCCGTCTGGATCATGCATATTAACAGGATCGTTAAAGCAGCAAGTAAAAAAGGC
>JAQXIM010000034.1 GCA_029007785.1 Clostridiales bacterium
ATGAGCTCCCTTTTCCTTACGGAAACAAGGAGAATAGCTGGTAAGAGTATAAGGCAGATCCGCTTCACGATGCATGGTATCGATAAATTTACCAATCATGGAATGCTCACTGGTACCGATCAGATACAGATCCTCTCCCTCGATCTTGTACATCATGGCATCCATTTCAGCAAAACTCATAACACCGGTTACTACTTCGCTTCGAATCATGAAGGGGGGTACACAGTAAGTGAATCCTCTGTTGATCATGAAATCACGAGCGTAGGAAATCACAGCGGAGTGAAGTCTGGCAATATCCCCCATAAGATAATAGAAACCATTTCCGGCTACTTTTCTGGCACTGTCCAGATCCAGACCCTGGAAGCTCTCCATAATCTCTGCATGGTAAGGAATCTCGAAATCCGGAACAACGGGTTCGCCATATTTCTGGATCTCGACATTTTCACTGTCATCTTTACCGATGGGAACGGAAGGATCGATGATGTTAGGGATTACCATCATTCTCTTGCGAATTTCTTCCTCTACAACCTTTTCTCTTTCACTCAATTCAACAACACGGGAAGCACTGGCAGCAACTTTGGCTTTCACCTCTTCTGCTTCTTCCTTCTTACCCTGTTTCATCAATCCGCCAATCTGTTTGGATAAGGTATTTCTTTCTGCACGAAGAGCTTCTACCTCACCCTTGATGGCACGGTTCTCTTTGTCCAACTCGATTACTTCATCTACCAGAGGAAGCTTGCTGTCCTGAAATTTGTTCTTAATGTTCTGTTTTACTACATCGGGATTTTCACGCAGAAATTTGATGTCTAACATATACGTTTCTCCTTTTCCTTCTATACTTTCGTACTCAAATCGTACAAACAAAGACAAAAAAACAGCGGCCTCTTTCCTCCTTGGAGAATACTCTCCCAGGGACGAAAAATTCCGCGTTGCCACCCAATTTGCTGATCTGCTGTCAGCCTCTCTTTTCGTATGATAAAGGATACGAACCTTCCGACTCCTCGCCGGCTGCTCTGAAAGCGGAACGTCAGATCTCCTTCACCGATTCACACCTTCCATCGGCTCTCTGCAGAATTCCTTCTGACTTTTCTTTCGTCACTGCATTTCCGTTATTTCGTGTTTGATTATAGTATATGTTTTTCCGGATTGCAAGAGAAAATCTGCAAAAAGGAAGCGGATTGCCAGGCAACCCGCTTTCCGTTATGTACAATATAAGATTTCTTATGAATCGTCAAAAATTACAGATTCAGCAGACCTGCTTCTTTTGCGATATAAGCAACATCTTCATACTTGTTAAGAGCATACAGATGGATACCATTGATACCGCATGCACGATACTCATCAATCTGTTTGATGGTGTATTCAATACCAGCTTTCTTGAAGTCAGCTTTCTTCTGATCAACAGCAGCATCGAAAGGCTCTTTGTCGAAAGGATTCGGGAAGATCCAGTTCTTGGAAATGATTTCGCACAGAGCACGATCCATTACGCAGCCATTACGGGACAGAGCCATGTTGATGGTAGCAGCCTGATCCAGAACGGGCATGATACCTACATCTACGGGCATCCAAATACCAGCATTGCGGATTGCATCCAGCCAGTAACGGAACTGATCCATATCCCAGCACAGCTGAGTCATGATGTAATCAGCACCATTGTCCGGTTTCTGTTTCAGGAAAGCAATATCAGCATCCAGGCTGCGGCACTGGATGTGTCCTTCGGGAGATCCGGCTACAGCGATGGTGAATTTATCGCCATAGGTATCACGAACGAATTTAACCAGCTCGGTAGCATAATGCAGATCTCCGCCGGTTCCGGTCCATCCGAAAGGAAGGTCGCCGCGAAGAGCCAGCATATGGTCAATGCCATGCTCCAGATAAGTATCCAGCTGTTCTTTGATACCTTCTTTGGTGTTGCCAATGCAGGTAAAGTGGGTAACCGGAATTGCTTTTCCGGATGCTTTTACAGAATCCAGAACTTCCAGGTTCTTACCTACGTTTCCGCCGCCGGCACCATAAGTACAGGAAATGTAATCAGGATTCAAAGTATACAGTTTTTCCAGTACGCCATCTTTTCCTACCAGTTTCTCCATGCCGGGATCCGTCTTAGGCGGAAATACTTCAAAGGAAAATGTACTTCTTTTTTCCAAAATCTCTTTTACAGTCATCTTTCTTACCCTCCAGTTTGGTAAACTTGAATTACCCTTATTTTCCATATGTAAGACAATCCTTTTGCTGATTCAGTCAAAAAAATGTCTTCCCCATACTTTGTGAAATAAATGGCTTCTAGATTTAATAATACCCAGAACAAATATTTTTTGCAAGTGTTTTTTCATTTTTCTGCTAATTTTTATCAAAATTCCAGAATTCTGAACAAAAATACTTAGTTTTTCATGGCATAACACCTGGGATTCCGATGCTATCGCAGATATTTCACAGACTCAATTGCTTCCAGCTGTTCTTCCTGTTCTTCGATCCAGCAGACCAGTTTTTCCGGTTCCTGGAAAAACTTCACCAGATCAAGAGTCTCTTTTTTCATAAAATGCTCTTTGGCTGCCTTCTTCAGCATCCGCTCCACATCGTCAAAATACCCTTTCAGATTGAGAATGGCAATGGGTTTTCCATGACGTCCCAGCTGACGCAGAGTAAAAATTTCAAAAAACTCATCCAGAGTTCCGATTCCTCCCGGCGTAATAATAAATCCGAAAGATTTTTCCTCCATCAATCCCTTCCGTTCCCGCATAGTCTCGGTGGAAATCAGTTCCGTACAATAGGGAGACAGTACGCCATCCACGTGAAAAAAGGAAGGAGCAATACCGATAATATCCACGCCGCCGATTTCATGGGCTCCTCTGGCTGCTGCTCCCATCATTCCATGGGCGCCGCCGCCGAAGACCAATCCGCAGCCGTGACGGGCCAGACAACGGCCCAATTCCTCGCCTCCGGCCAAATATTCGGGATCAATCGCATCACTGGAAGCACCATACACACAAAGATTCATACGTCCTCCTAATCTCAATAAGCCTTCAATTCTTTCCAGAGTCTGCTGTAGAACCGTTCAATGTCCTCACCCAGATACTGATAGACCTCACATTTCTCCATGGTTTCTTCTTCCGGGAAGATGGTATAGTCTTCTTTCGTCTCATCATCCAGTTCTTCATACACTGCCTGGTTCGGAGTTCCGTAGTATACGTAATCAAAATTCAGAGCGGCAATGTCCTCACGATTCATAAAATCAATAAACTTCTGAGCATTTTCTTTATGACGGCATGTGTCAGGAATCATCCAGCAGTCAAACCAGATGTTGGAGCCTTCCTCTGGAACTACATAGTCCAGATCCTCATTGAACTCCATGGCCATGGTAGCATCACCGGAGTAGATCACAGCCATGGCTGCATCACCGGCAATCATCACATCGCGGCTTTCATCCACAAGATACGCCATGACCAGCTCTTTTTGGTCCATCAGACTCTGCTGAGCCGCCCGCAGTTCCTTCTCCTCCGTTGTATTCAGAGAACATCCATCCCGTTTCAGCGGTACAAGGAAAGCGTCTCTCATGCTGTTTTCCATGACAATCTGATTCCGGTATTTTTCACTCCAGAGAATATCCCAGCTGTT
>JAQXIM010000035.1 GCA_029007785.1 Clostridiales bacterium
ATGGATCAAAGAAAACGTTCGTCTGACCGGTTACACCTCTGATATTTATTATTACTGGGGTGAAAGCGATCATTCCACCACTCGTATGCAGGGATATTACTTTGCATTCGAAGCTTACTATGGTCCTGACCTGTACATCGATGATGACGGAGAGATCGTTTACACCAAGAAGCTGGAAGACGGCGATACTTATACTCTGCAGTGCCGCGGCGGTGCAGCTACTTCCAACAAAGTAGGCTATGAGTATACTGTATACGATGATCTGTTCCAGGAATGGGCAGTGGAAGAAGCTGAATAACAGGTTATCGGTTCTATGGAATCCGGAAAACAGACCGGAGGATCATTAACCTGAAAGCTTACAACATCAATAATTTTTTGGGGAGTGCCGGAAATACGGCACTCCCCTTTTCAGATTCCGGAAATTCACCTGCATCACTTTCCGGAATATGTGGCTGATCCGATACGGATCCATACCTGTAATTATGTGGGAGGTTGTCTTTGTATTTCATTGACATCAGGTCAGTGTCCCGATATGATAAAAGAGAACAGTAGAGTTCGTACATCGAAAAGGAGTTCCTATGATATACAGTGATTTTGGTAAAGAAAAATTGTCTCTTTTGGGATTTGGAGCCATGCGTCTTCCTTTGATTCCCGATGACCCTTCCGGCCTTGTGGATGAGGTACAGGTGGAAGTTATGATTGAGTATGCCATGGAGCACGGAGTCAATTATTTTGATACTGCCTACCCTTATCACGGAGGACAGTCTGAGCGGGTTCTGGGCCGTATACTTAAAAAATATCCCCGGGATCGTTTTTATCTGGCAACCAAATATCCGGGACATCAAATCAGCAGCAGCTATCATCCGGAAGAAGTTTTCGAAGAACAGCTGAAAAATTGTCAGGTGGATTACTTTGATTTCTATCTTCTGCATAATGTTTACGAGGAGTCTCTGAAGGTATATACAGATCCTCAGTGGGGGATCATTGACTATTTCATGGAACAGAAAAGACAAGGGAGAATTCATTATCTGGGATTTTCCACACATTTTCTGGCGGAAAATCTTGGCGGATTCCTGGAACGCTACGGTGACTGCATGGATTTCTGTCAGATTCAGCTGAATTATATGGATTGGACTCTGCAGAGTGCAGAGGAAAAATATAAAATGCTGGAAGAATACCATCTGCCCATATGGGTAATGGAACCTCTCCGGGGAGGCAAACTGGCGGTTTTATCTGAGGCGGATGAGGCTGTTTTAAAGAGAATGCGTCCGGATGAGAGTTCTGCAGCCTGGGCATTTCGCTGGCTTCAGGGGCTGTCTCAGGTGAAGATGATTTTAAGCGGTATGTCAGATTTGAACCAGATGATGGACAATGTGTCTACCTTTGAAGTGAGGAAACCTCTGAGCCAGGCAGAAGAAGCAGCGCTTTATCGTATTGCCGAAGGCATGAAGAACTCTGTTCCCTGTACCGCGTGCCGGTACTGCTGTGACACTTGTCCCGCAGGACTCGATATTCCTTTCCTGTTAAAGTGTTATAATGAGAGCCGTTTTCTTGCCTCGATTAATCTGGGGATGACGATTGAGTCCATGCCGGAAGACAAACGTCCCGATGCCTGTCTGGGCTGTGGGAAATGTGCAAAGCAGTGTCCTCAGAAGATTGACATTCCCGGAGCATTGCAGGATTTTGCGGGTATCTTGAGTAAGCTTCCAAGCTGGGAGGCAGTCTGTCGTGAACGAGAGGAAGCAAACCGCCGTGCTCAGGCATCCGAATAGCAGACATAAAATCTGACAAAAGAAGGACAGAGCAGACGGAAATCGTATGAAACAACAATTTTCAGATGGGAGGATGAAAATGAAATCAAAGGTATTTTTTACGAGAACCATTACTCCGGAAAAAGTAATTGAGATGTATGAAGCCCTGGGGAAGCCGCTGACAGGCCGGGTAGCTGCCAAAGTACATTCCGGTGAAGCCGGCAATCAGAATTTTCTGCATCCGGAATTTTGGACACCGGTGATTGAGAAAGTAAATGCTGCCGTGGTAGAGTGCAATACGGCATATGAAGGAGCCAGAAATTCTACAGAAAAGCATAAAAAACTGATGGAAGATCATGGGTGGACCAAGTATTTTGACGTGGATTTGATGGATGAAGAAGGACCGGATCTCTGTGTCAAAATTCCCAATGGTCTGATTATCAAAGAAAACTATCTTGGAAAAAATATTCAGAACTATGATTCCATGATGGTTCTGGCACATTTTAAAGGCCATCCCATGGGAGGATACGGCGGAGCTTTGAAGCAGTTAGCCATTGGCTGCGCTTCCACGGCGGGAAAATGCTGGATACATTCTGCCGGCGTTACGAAAGATCAGGCTGATGTATGGCAGAATGCAGCTCCCCAGGATGCATTCTGTGAGGCTATGGCAGATGCTGCTGCCTCTGTTGTCGAGTATTTTAAGGGAAATATTGTATACATCAATATTATGTGTAATCTCTCTGTGGACTGCGATTGCTGTGCCGTTGCGGAAGATCCTTGTATGAAAGACATCGGAATTCTGTCATCCCTGGATCCGATTGCTCTGGATCAGGCCTGCATCGATATGATTTATGCATCGGATGACCCTGGGAAAAAACATTTTATTGAAAGAGTGGAAAGTCGTCACGGAATTCATACCATTGAAGCAGCGGCTCGTCTGGGATTTGGCAGTCGGGAATATGAATTGGTGGAATTGGAAGGATAAACGACAGGGAAACAAACAGCCGTTCTTCATCGTGGGGATGGCTGTTTCCGCTTCTGGAGACACTGTTTTGGAATATCATGGAGGTGATGAAAGCAGGAAAAGAATATCACTTTCGTTAAGATATAACGAACACAAAAAAATAAATATATTGTGTTATGAGCAATATTTTGGATACGGTTGCACTGATAAAAAGATTTTGATATTCTAATAAATGTGATAAAAATCAGCAGGCTGTTGATTTTTGAAATAGGCAGGAGGATCTGTCTGTTATCACGCTTTGCTGTTCAAACGTATGGGGATACTGAAAAACAGCAAATCAGAATCTGTTGTCACTATGAGAAAGGAGTTATCTATGAAGATGAGACAGAAATTATTGTCCTCTTTGCTGATGGTTGTGATGATGCTGGCTATGTGCAGTACCGTATTTGCAGCCGGAGGACAGGGAAGTGCCAAGTCTGTACAGACCGCTTCCTATCAGGATATCGACGTCATCGAAGACGCTGGTGTCGATTACACTCAGTCCGCCCAGATTCCGTTGGACGGATGGTACAACAAGACCCTGGAGAGTGGTCGTACTGTTAAAATGTACTTCCCTGAGTATGCCGCCTGCCGTGCATACTTTACCGTAGTAGCTGTGCCCAACGGCGTGAAAAACGTACAGGCCTGGGCTGACAAGCAGGGTTACACCAAACTCATGGAAGAGAGAGGTGAAGTACTGGTAATTCTGGAACCCAACAAAAGATGGAAAGATCTGGATACCGAGCTGGCTTACGTAACAGAAGCAATGAGTTTTGTAAACAGCGGCAAAAATGCCAATGGTGTGACTCTGTTCACCAACTACAGCACTTTCTATCTGGTAGGTTATGAAGCCGGTGCCGCTGCTCTGGAAGCATGGTCCGCAGAGCACCCGATTCTGGTAGACAGCCAGGTATTCATCAACGGAAAATCTGCCGGATACCAGTACCTGAGCGAGGTTGGTCAGAAGATCTATGACGGAACCAATACCGGTGGTTATGATCCTGGTATTGCCGATCTGGACGAATTTGAAAAGGTTCTGGCTGAGCACGGATATGAAGGAGAGGCAATCACCCGCAGTGAAGTGCCGGTTCCTACCTGGTTTATCAACTACAGTTCTTTTGATTACAGTGTAAGATACTGGAAATCTGCCAATGACTGCCAGATAATCCCCGCCGGCAGCCTGCTGAAACGTACCTATTGGCAGTCCAAGAATTCTGATGCTTTCCAGACGGAATATGCCAATAGCTGCACCGATGAAAAACACGGAATTTCTCAGGTTAAGATGTCTTATACTCTGTTCACAAAAGCAGAAGAATTGGGAGAATTCCTGTACTCCTACAGCCGTTACAATGTACCGTTTGCATACAGCAACCACCTGAGTGAACGTCAGGACTACACCTCTGTTAGAGTAGCTGCTCAGAAAGCTGCCCAGAGTGGAGAATATCTGGCAGAAGATCAGAAGGTTCTTTATGATGAACCCATTTTGTCTGATGCAGGTGTAGCTTATGACGGATACTATGTACTGGCTCGTGAACAGGGTGCTGTTGGCGAAGGTACCATGGAATCCGGTATCGTTGCCTTCTCTGATGATACGAATGACGGTATTCTTGATGCTCGTGAATATCTGATGTATATTCCGGATTGTGCAAAAGGAACCAAGGCTCCCGTTGTCATCCAGTTCCCCGGAATGACTCAGAGCGTTGCTGTAGGTTTCGACTCTACCCAGTGGTGGAGAGTTGCCAATGAAGAAGGCGTTATTGTGATCATTATCGGTGAAGCTTACAACAACAGTGTTGCTTTGACTCATAAGAATTCCGATATGGCGTATTACTGCGTGACGGATATTCTGGCAAATGAAATCGACGGCAAAGTAGCTGACGTAGATTGGGAAAGAATCTACGGTTCCGGACATTCTCTTGGCTCTGCTCAGGTTCAGACCTTTGCCCAGACTCATCCCGAATTCTTCGCAGCTGTTGCCTCCACTTCTTTCGGAAGCAACAATACCACCGGCAAGTATGAAGCAATTCCTGCCATGCTGGTAATCGGACAGTCTGATCTTCCTTTCCTGATGGATGATCTGTGGACTTCCGCAAGACTGAAAAACTGGTTCACCTATCTGGCAAAAGCAGACAACCTGAAAGTAACAGAAGCTGCTCCGGAAAATGCTGACGCTAAGATCGAAGGTTCCGCCCGTACCTATATGTACACCTGGAACAACAAGCAGGAAATCCCTATGGTACAGTGGGGACAGACCTATCTTCGTGAGCATAACTGCTATCCTGCAGAGATTCCCATGTCCTGGGATTTCATCTCCAAATACAGCAGAAGTGAAGATGGTACCCGTTACTACAGCGAATCCGGTTTTGCTGCAAATGATGCCGTACAGATTGAAACCGAGTATGATCTGGATGATGTAGAAAGCATCCAGGCTTACACGGATGAAACCATCTATGGTACCGGTCTGGTACAGGTAGATGTTGCTTACAAAGAGGGTGTGGATGTCAGCGGTATCACTGCTGCAGACTACATCCTGGAAGACCGTGGTTCTCTGAATCCTAATTATGCAGAAATCGAGATCAAGGATGTGGAAGTAAACGGTCAGGTTGTAACTTTGACAATCCCCAACAACAAATCCGGCGCAACGGCCAACAATAAGCTGATCTATTCCGGTCCTAACAAAGAAGGCTCCCGTGAAAGAAATGCCATTGGTATTTACTGCACCGGCGCATGGTATCGTGATGAGAACGGTGTGATCCGTTACGGTAAGAGCGACACCGATCTGTAT
>JAQXIM010000036.1 GCA_029007785.1 Clostridiales bacterium
ATAGCCAGCAGCATCACGATCATCAGCACAGAGGAAAGGATTTTTTGGCGAATCTTCATACTAATTCTCCTCCTAAAAATTGATGAACTTCGGGTTTCCGATTTGCCTGTCCCATATTCTCCCCTAATAGCATGGGACAGGAAATCCATTTATGCAAACAGAAGGCTGCTGCCTTCCGGTGCATACAGAATACAAAAAATCATGTATCTTCCTTTCCGGAACAAAACCATTTCTCCCGAGCCCGAAAACACATGATTCATCACTGCATCAGAACATGAATATGGTAACACATTCTTTATATCAGTTCAACAGAATGCAAAGTATTGTTCCATAGGCAAATTAATATTCATTCTGCCATATTCGTCTTCCAACGATCTCAAAATTACCAAAATCTGCAGTATCAGAACACGCAAAATATGTTTTTCAGGAAATCAAAAAATAGTTCATCATTCCTGTACACATTTGTATCCCTTACTCTATCCCTTCACCTTCTTTCTTGGAATTTCCTTTATTTTATTTGAATGATATAGGAAGCTCTTTTTCATACTCTTTTCTGTCCGCTTGTAATTCCCACACCAGTTCTTATTTCCCGATCTTTTCCATTTTTTCCCTTCAAACAGAACAATTTTTTGACTCCAGTAATCATCGCATAAGAAAACAGGCATTGAAACACGATACATACCTGTTCAACGCCTGCTTTCATATTCTTTTCTAATCTTTGTATTCTTTTCTATTCTATTATTTTCTACTCTCTTCTATGTTCTTTCTGCCTGCGGTCCCATTGCAGAAATCCTCTGGTTCTTACAGCTGGACATCCACAAAAATACGATAGATGGCACGTACAGCCGCTTCAAAATCATCGTTTTTCACGCCAATGATGATATTCTCTTCATCGGATCCCTGGTCAATCATACGAACATTGATACGGGCATGAGCCAGAGAAGCAAAAACGCGGCCGGCTGTTCCCCGGGTGTCCTTCATGCTGCGGCCAACAACAGCGATCAGAGCCAAGTCAGTATCCAGAGTAATAATGTCCGGTTTTGCCAGACGATTGATCGCCGCCAGAACGGACTGTTCCTTTTTCTCAAATTCATCCTGAGAAACGAATACACTCATGGTATCGATACCGGAGGGAACGTGTTCGAAAGAAATACCGTTCATCTCAAAAGCTTCCAGAACCTTTCTGCCGAATCCGATCTCCGAGTTCATCATATCTTTTTCAATATTGATGGCAACAAAACCTTTTCTTCCTGCAATACCGGTAATGGTATAAGGAGATTTTGCACAGGTGGTCTTAACAATCATGGTACCCGGATCTTCCGGAGAATTGGTATTTCTGATATTGATGGGAATGCCGGCTTTCCGCACCGGGAAGATTGCCTCATCATGGAGAACGGAAGCACCCATGTAGGAGAGCTCTCTCAGTTCCTTATATGTAATGGTAGAAATAACCCGGGGATTTTCTACGACACGGGGATCTGTTACCAAAAAACCGGATACGTCCGTCCAGTTCTCATAGAGACTGGCTCTTACCGCTCTGGCCACAATGGAACCGGTGATATCCGATCCGCCTCTGGAGAAAGTCTTTACTTTTCCATCGGGCATAGCTCCGTAGAAACCGGGAATCACTGCATTCTCTTTATCTTCCAGGTATTTGCTCAAAACAGCATTGGTCTTTTCACTATCGAAATTTCCATCTTCATCAAAACAGATTACTTTTGCTGCATCCACGAATTCATATCCCAGATAATTGGACATGATAATACCATTCAGGTATTCACCACGGGAAGCCGCATAATCGCTGCCGGCTTTTGCCTTGAAATTCTCAGCAATTACAGCAAATTCATCTTCCAGGGAAAGATCCAGTTCCAATCCATCGATGATCTCCTGATATCTTGCCTTAATTGCCTCCAGCTCTATATCAAAATCTCTCTCTGCTTCTGCCGTAGCGTAGCAATGATACAACATATCGGTTACTTTGGTATCTTTGCCGAAACGCTTACCAGGTGCAGACGGCACCACAAAACGACGGTACTGATCAGCTCGAATAATGGCCCCCACCTTCTTAAACTGATCCGCACTGGCCAGAGAGCTTCCACCAAATTTCACTACCTTTTTCATACTTTTCGCATCCTCCTATTTCAGGCAACGGAATCCTGTTCCGAGCCCGGATATCAGTGCTGCATGCACCTTCATGTATCTGCATACCTTACGGATGATACCAAATCCTGTAGGCGATTCTGCTTTTTATTCTGCAGGCGACGCTGCTTTTTCATCCTGTATACGGTACATTTTATTCATCCTTGTATACGATACCTATTTTTTTTACTTTTTTCAAGCTTTTTCCTAAAAGAAGGAAAAATAATCTCCGAAAATCTGCCTTTCATGATCTTTCAGCATTTTTTCATGCATCCTTGGGCTACATTTGGGGAGCAATCACTCGAAGAAGGTATCCCAGCATTCTCTTCCACCAGGGATAGGCTTTGCAGTCTGCCTCTGTGATTCTGCGGCATTTCTTTTTCGTTTCCTGGAAATCACGTTCTACATCTGCCACCACAGAACCGAGAGTCATATAAGTTCCGCATTCAAAGTGAAGATAAAGGCTGCGGAAATCCAGATTAATGGTTCCCACGGTACAGCACCGGTCATCCGAAACGAAGGACTTGGCATGGACAAAGCCGGGAAGATATTCATAAATCTGAACACCATGGGGAATGAGCTCTTCATAAAAAACCCTGGCCAGAAGATAGGCATATTTTTTATCGGGATGGTGGGGCAGAATCAGCTGTACCTCTACGCCTCTCTTGGCGGCAAACCGCAGAGCTGTCACCATTTCATTATCCAGAACAAGATAAGGAGTACAGATATGAACATATTTCTTCGCCCGATTGATAATATCCATGTACACCATACTTCCCACCAGCTCGTTATCCAGAGGACTGTCACCATAGGGCATAACGTAACCGGGAACCGGCCGCCTCAGCTGCTCCGGCGGAACGATATATCTCTGATACGCCTCCGGACTCATGCTGGACAGATTCCACATCTGGAGAAACATCATGGTAAAACTGGTCACTGCCTCACCCTTCACCATAATAGCCGTATCTTTCCAATGTCCGAAACGATCCACCCGGTTAATGTATTCATCTGCCAGATTCACTCCGCCGGTAAAGGCCGTGTGTCCGTCAATGACAAGTATTTTCCGATGATCCCGGTTATTCTGTACGGTTGAAAGAGCAGGACGGAGGGGGGAGAAAACGCGGCATTGAATTCCATATGCCAGAAGCTGCTTGGGATAGCTGACCGGCAGAAGCTTCAAGGTACAAAGTCCGTCATATAGAAAACGCACTTCCACCCCTTCTTTTACCTTGCGGCGAAGAATATCGAGAACAGCATTCCACATTTCTCCCTCGTCCACAATAAAATACTCCAGGAAAATGAATTTTTTCGCTTCTTCCAGCTGACGCAGCATTTCTTCAAATTTGTTTTCCCCCAGGGGAAAATACGTAACCTCCGAGTTCCTGTAAATGGGATAACCGCCATAGTTGTTCATATACACAGCCAGCCCCAGGCTTTCCGGATCCTCCCGTTCCAGACTTTCCAGAACGGAATCCTCCTGCCGGAGATATTTTCGTGTCTCCACAAGATTTTTCCTCAGTCGGTCCTGGAGTAAACGTACGCCCACCTGCCCGGTCACAAAGAAATAGAAAAGAGTTCCTACCACAGGCAGACCCATAATAAGAACCAGCCAGGCAATTTTAAAAGCCGGATTGCTGTCCTTATTTATAATGTGAACCACCAACAGAAGAACTACAACCAGAAAAATGCCATATACATAGGCAATGTAATTTTCCAGCCTGGAAAAAAGCAGCCATAAACCAACAAACTGCAAAAGAATCAGAACCAGAATCAGGGCCGATCTGCCAAAAACCACCCGGGCAAACCCTTTTTTACCACGTTTTATTGTACGATCCACGGACTCATGCATAGATATCCCCTCGATTTCTCTCTGCCGCGAAACTTCTTTCGCTTCACAATTCATGATGTTTCAAATAATGATGTTTTTCATTATAACACAGGTTGAACAATAGAACACCCTTTCCTTCATATTTTGTTCCAGGATCCGGTACAAATAAAGGAATAATTAATGAAAAACTGACCGTAATCATAGGGATTTTCCATTGCAAATCCTGAATATTTATTCCCGTCGGTCACATAAATGGTCACATATGTCACATATGCCGGATCATTGTCATGCATTCATGATCTTGTTTTGCCCCCCACAACATGATATAATATATAGAACTGTCAATCGTCATTGCTTTTTTTGATAATAAAAATGAGCCGGGGACATATGGAGATCCAATACATTCCGGCCGGCTCTGCTGCAAATCCATGACGAAAGATTACTTTCAGAGGAGGCAAAGCTATGAGTTACGCAGATGATGCGTTTATAAAAAACTGTCGGGATATTCTGGACAACGGTACCTGGGATACCGATTTTACGGTACGTCCCCATTGGGATGACGGCACTCCTGCCCATACAATCAAGAAATTCGGAATGGTTACCCGCTACGATCTGACCAAAGAGTTTCCCCTGATGACGCTGCGGCGCACCGCTGTCAAATCTGCCATGGATGAAATTCTCTGGATCTGGCAAAAAAAATCCAATAATATTGCCGATCTTCATTCCCATATCTGGGATTCCTGGGCAGATGAAGAAGGAAGCATCGGCAAGGCATACGGATACCAGCTTGGTGTTCCCCATCAGTATCCGGAAGGTATGTTTGATCAGGTTGACCGGGTTCTCTATGATCTGAAACATAATCCAAACAGTCGTAGAATTCTTACCAATATATATAATCACCATGATCTTCATGAGATGGGTCTTTATCCCTGTGCCTACAGTATGACTTTTAACGTATCCGGAAATAAACTGAATGCCATTTTGAATCAGCGGTCTCAGGATATGCTTACCGCCAATAACTGGAACATCTGCCAGTATGCACTTCTTCTTATGATGATCGCTCAATCCACAGGATTCGAAGCCGGAGAACTCGTTCATGTGGTGGCTGATGCCCATATTTATGATCGCCACATCCCATTAGTGGAGGAGATAATCAAAAACGCACCGTATCCTGCCCCCAAAGTGGGGATCAACCCCGATATTCATGATTTCTATCAGTTTACAACAGATGATCTGTATATAGAGAACTATCAATATCATGATTTCAAACACAAAATACCCGTGGCCATTTAATTGGTCATACCCTCATTCATTTTTCATCAGGAGGAACTATAACAATGAATGCTATTGCATGTGTATCTGCGACCTGGGGAATAGGAAAAGATAATCATCTTCTTTTCCATATCTCAGAAGATCTGAAATTCTTTCGAAGAACAACCGACGGAAAGGTTCTGATTATGGGACGAAAAACCCTGGAATCCCTTCCCGGAGGAAAACCCTTGCCCAACCGCCGTCATCTGGTTCTTTCCACCCAGATGGATTACCAGCCGGAAGGCGTAGAAGTTTACCACTCCGTCCCTGAACTTCTGGAGGCAATCCGTGATCTTCCCTCCGACGAAGTCTGGGTCTGCGGCGGCGGAGAAGTGTATCAGGAACTGCTGCCCTACTGTGAGGAATGCTATATCACCCACGTAGACCTCCAGCCTCCGGCCGATACCTTTTTCCCCAATCTTTTCCGGGAAAAAGACTGGACCAGAGCGGATTCTGAAGCTTACATGGAAGAAAAAGGAATTTACTTCCGTTACTGCCAGTATTACAACCGCAATATCAAAAAATTCTAACCTTCTTTTTTTGCCATGTCTCGTATTATTTTTCATATTGACGTAAACTCCGCATTTCTCAGCTGGAGTGCTCTGGAAAAACTGCGTCAGGGCAGTCCCCTTGACTTAAGAGATGTCCCTTCCATAATCGGAGGGGACATCCAGACACGTCATGGTGTTGTTCTGGCCAAGTCTATCCCCGCCAAAGCGTATGGGATCAAAACGGGCGAACCGGTGGTTTCCGCATTCAAAAAATGTCCGTCTTTGATTGCCGAACCTCCCTGCCATCAGAAATATAGGGAGTACAGCAATGACATGATGACTCTGCTCCATTCCTTTACACCGGATCTGGAACAGATTTCCATCGATGAATGTTTTCTGGACTTTGGCCCCATTTCCCATCTCTATGAATCTCCTCTGGCCGCTGCTCATCTCTTTAAAGATGCGATCCATGAACAACTGGGATTTACTGTAAACGTGGGAGTTTCTTCCAATCGCCTTCTGGCAAAGATGGCCAGCGATTTCAGGAAGCCCGATCTGGTTCACACTCTGTTTCCCCAGGAAATCCCCAAAAAAATGTGGCCCCTTCCTGTGGAGAATTTGTATATGGTTGGAAATGCCACCGCTTCCCGTCTTCATCAGCTGGGAATTCATACCATTGGCGAACTTGCCCATACGGATCCCCATGTTCTTCAGTCCCATTTTCACAGTCACGGAAAGCTCATCTGGGCCTATGCCAACGGAATGGATGAAACTCCCGTCACTCCCCAGAAAAAGGATGTCAGCAGCGTGGGAAATTCTCTGACGCTGCCGGAAAACTGCACTTCCCAGGAGGAAGCTTTCCCCATACTGATGGGGCTGTCTGAGAAAGTATCGGGACGCCTCAGAAAAGCGGAATTCATGGCACAAACCATCCAGGTAGATATCAAATACAGCAGCTTTCAGCGTTCTTCCCACCAAACCAGCCTTCTCTCTCCCACGGATACAACCCAAACCATTTACGAAACCACATGTCGGCTTTTCAGGGAAATGTGGAAGGAAGAACCCATTCGTCTTCTTGGCGTCACTGCCTCTCATCTGATCAAAAAGGGAGAACCCTATCAGATTTCTCTTTTCGATCTGGATGCAGCCCCGGAAGGAAATTATTTTCACACAGGGAAATGTCCGGTCCATTCTCCGGAAAAAAATTCCACACCAATAGCTGAGACGAATCAACGGAAAGGAATCTCCCCTCAGAAGCAGAAAAAACTGGACGCCGCATTGGATTCCATTCGCAGCCGTTACGGAGAAAATGCCGTCAAACGAGGCAGTCAAATAGAATAGAAAAGCCATTTCCTTCGATGAAAACACAATTCTATCGAAAAGAAATGGCTTTTTACTATTTATAAGAATGTGGCAGTCTTCTTCGAATCAGACGATCTTTCAGCTTTTTCCAATGGAAAGGAATCACGGGATACAGGTAGCTGGTTCCGGCAATGGTTTTATTCCGCACCGTCATAATAATAATCAGAAGGGTTCCTATAATAAATCCAGGTATTTTAAAAAATGACGTAACAATTAAGAGGAAAATCCGCATGAATTTCACGGCATAGCCCACTTCAAAACTGCTCTGACTATAGGTAGCTACCGTGACAAAGGCCATATAGAGCATAATTTCCGCATTAAACCAGCCGGATCTTACAGCAAAATCCCCAAGAACGATACCCGCAATGACACTCAGCGGAGTGGACATCATATTGGGAGTATTGACCGAAGCCAGACGCAGTCCATCAATACAAAGTTCCAGTATCAAACACTGCAAAAGGAACGGAACATGGACCGCCTCGGCGGGAATCAAAAACTCCAGAGCTTTGGGAAGCTGATTTGCATAACTCATCAGCAGAAGATAAACCGGTGTCAGGAAGAGAGACAGAAGGGAAATCAATGCTCTGGACAATCTTATATAGGTACCTGTAACAGGCGGAAAGTAATAATCGTCAATCTCTTCCACGATATCAAAAATAGAAGAAGGCAGAATCATGGCTGCCGGGGAATTATCCACCAGAACCACCACATTGTTCTCCAGGATACTGGCCGCCGTGGTGTCCGGCCTCTCAGAATACCGGAATTTTGGCAAAGGATTCAGCCAGGATTCCTGGTAGATACACTCTGCCAGACTTTCCTGACTCATCGTCAAAGAAGAAACCTCCACATTCTCAATTCTTTCCCGAATCCGTTTCAAAAGATCTTCCCCGGGACCGCCCTCCATATACAGGATGGCCACGTCCGTTCGGGAACTCGTTCCCACCTGATACAATTCCATTCGAAGTCTGGGGTCGCGGATTCTCCGGCGAATCAATGCCGTATTGACCACAATCGTCTCAGAAAATCCATCTCTCGCACCTCTCTGAACCTTATCCTTCTCCGGTTCCTGGACCCCGCGGCTGGGATAATCACGGCAATCAAAAATCAGGCCCTGAACATAACCGTCTACCAGCAAAATCGTCATCCCGGCAAGACAGGCCGTCATCAGTTTCTCCGTATCCTTTTCCATCTGGGTATCCCCATATGGTGTATATCCCTGATAAAAGTTCTCCACATCTGCCGGCATATCTGCTGACTTGATTCCACAATAGAACTGTACAATCTTTTGAATCCGGTCTTCATCGGTAAACCCATTGATGGAGTACATGACAGCTTTCCGCCCGCCGATCGCCAGAGGCCGCTCCACAATATCAAAGGTTCTTTCCGGGCAGAAGATTTTATTAAAATACTGCTGTTCCTCTTTCAAATCACCTGACAGCTGCTTCATGATCCGCTCCCTTCTTATTTTGCCTGATACATTTTCTTTCTGCATGATGGCCTGGATCTGCATTTCTCACATTTTCGACGATGAAAATTACCGACTGCTTTCTATTCTTTGCAGTGATGAGTAATACTGACTGCTTCCGATGCAGATCCTGACAGCAGATACTTTTTTGGCTGCAGAGCATACCGTCGGCAGATTTCCTGAATGAAAAGCAGCACGCAAAAAAAGGTACCTGCCACTTTACTAGCATGTACCTTTTTTGCGTTTTTATTCATATTCGGTTTCCTATGCTGCTGACATTTACTTTTCGATTCCTGACAGCAGACGGAGGTACTTATGGAAGCAATCACGAATTCCATGATTCTTCGATCTTAAGATCTTCCCACGGAGACCTTCATGGCCCGTTCAGCCTCACGCTTCATATCACGTTTGGCAATATCCTCTCTCTTATCATACAGTTTTTTACCTTTGGCCAATCCCAGCTCTACTTTCACCAGGCTGCCTTTAAAGTAAACCTGCAGAGGGACAATCGTATATCCTTTCACGGAAACGCTGCCCAGAATCTTATTGATTTCATAACGATGCATGAGCAGTTTTCTCACTCTCAGAGGATCTTTATTAAAAATATTTCCCTTTTCATAAGGACTGATATTCATCCCGTAGATAAAAAGCTCCCCTTTTTCTTCCCGGATATAGGATTCCTTCAGACTGCATTTGCCCATACGAAGGGACTTTACCTCGGTTCCTGCCAGAGAGATTCCCGCTTCGTATGTCTGCTCTATAAAATAATCGTGCCGTGCCTTTTTATTGCTGGCAATGCATTTGATACTGTCTTTACCCACGTCTTTCCCTCTCCTTCTATTCCTCCGGCTCTTTTGCCAAAAGGAAATCAATGGTATTGGCCCCCAGATCTACCTGTTCTACAAGAACTCTTACCTGCTGACCAAGCCGGTAGATTTTCTTCTTCCGTTCTCCCACCAATTCGTGCTTCTTTTCATCATAAGTGTAATGATCATCGTTCATATTCCGAACATGAACCAGACCTTCCACCGTGTTGGGAAGTTCTACATAGATTCCCCATTTTACAACACCGGAAATGATGCCCTCATAGGAATTTCCCCGGCGTTTCTGCATATACTGAGCCATCTTATGCTTATTCACCTGACGCTCTGCCTCTTCGGCCCGGCGTTCCGTTTTGGATGAATTCCGGCACACTTCCTGTAGAATATTATAATAATGATTTATCCGTCCTTCGTCAAGTCTTCCCCTCAGATTCTCCTTGATAATCCGATGGATCTGAAGGTCGGGATAACGCCGGATGGGGGAGGTAAAATGGCAGTAATAGGTGGCTGCCAGGCCAAAATGACCGGTGCATTCCGTACTGTACCTGGCCTGCTTCATGGAACGGAGAGCCAAACGGCTGACGAAAGCTTCCTCCGGTGAATCTTCGATTTCAGCCAGCATTTTCTGAAGTTCCCGGGGATGGATTTCTCCTCCGTGGCTGCGAAGCTTGACACCCAGAGATCGAAGCAGAGCAGACAGCTCCAGAATCTTTTCCGGATCCGGTTTCTCATGGGTACGATAAACAAAGGGCAGCTCCTGCCAGTAATAATCCTCCGCAACCGTCTCATTGGCCGCCAGCATGAAATCCTCAATGATATTGGTCGCCTGACTTCTCTCATAGGGATAAATATCAATGGGATATCCCTTTTCATCAAGAACAATTTTGCTCTCCGGCAAATCAAAATCAAGAGATCCTCTTTTCCGACGCTTTGCTCTCAGCTTATCTGCCAGCTCCTTCATGAAAAAAATCATTTCCTCAAAACCGTCATACTCTTTGCAGGCTTCCTCGTCTCCATCCAGAACAGCCTGAACCCCATGGTAGCTCATGCGTTTATCCACCCGGATAATGGTCTCTGAAATCTGATGGCTGACAATATTTCCCTGTAAATCGATATCCATAAGACAGCTCAGAGCCAAACGATCCTCGCCCTGATTCAGGGAACAGATTCCGTTGGATAAACGATGAGGCAGCATGGGAATGACACGGTCCGCCAGATAGGTGCTGGTTCCCCTCCGCTTTGCTTCCTCATCCAGGGGTGAATCTTCCGTCACATATTCACTGACATCTGCAATGTGTACACCAAGACGATAGCCGGAGTCAGTTCTTTCCAGAGTTACCGCATCATCCAGATCCTTGGCATCCTCACCGTCAATAGTTACCGTCTGCCAGTCTCTCAGATCCATTCGGCCTTCATAATCCGTAACCTGAAGGGGCACTGATGCAGCCTGATTCATTACTTCCTCCGGGAATTCATCGGGAATACCAAAGGCACGAACAACAGCAGTAATATCCACGCCGGGATCACTGCGATGACCTAAAATCTCCGTAATCCGACCTTCCGGGCTATGGTTTTCATCACCATAGTTTTCCAGATGGGCAACCACAATGTGACCATTCACAGCTCCGGCTGCGGCCGATTCGGGAATAAAAATATCCTGATACAGTTTCGTATTATCCGGTACAACGAATCCAAACGTACCTCGGCTCTGGAAAAGACCTACCACATCGGTGGTATTTCTTTCTTCAATCTCAATAATCCGACCTTCTGCACGACGATCTCCGCCCCCAGGTACACAAACCGTCATTTTTACCAGATCTCCGTGCATGGCTCCGCCGCAGGCATGTTCCGGAATATAGAAATCTTCCTCTTCCCCTTCCACCGAAACAAACCCAAATCCCTTTGCCGAAGCCTGGAAAATACCGGTCAGAATCTGCTCCTGGGCCTCACCGTATTTTCCCCGGCGGGAGCATCCGATATCACCTGCCGCCACCATCTGATCCAGAACGAACTGGAGCCGTTCCCGTTCTTCTTTTGGAATCTGGAGAAGAATCGCCAGTTCCTTCACCTTCATGGGATGATACTGGGGATGATTCACCAGATTCAGAATATGCTGACGCAAGCCTTCATTCAGAGAATCCCATCCCGGTGTTCGAATCGGCTTGATTTTGTCATAGGGCCGCTTTTCACCTGATTTCTTTTCGTATGAACTCTTTTCGCCTGATCTTTTTCCGCCTGATCTCTTTTCGTATGATCTCTTTTCGTATGATCTCTTTTCGCCTGATCTCTTTTCGCCTGATCTCTTTTCGCCTGATCTTTCTTCATATGATCTTTCTTCATATGATTTCTTTTCGCCTGATCTTTTTCCGTATGATCCTTTTTCACTTTGTCTCTTATTTTCTGTCATATTCCTTCCTGTTCTGCTGTCAGCCAGCGATACTTCTATCTCATCGAATTCCATTCAGGAATTCTCTCTGTACTCCCTTTTCATTTTGACCGAAACTCTTCTCTTTATTCCTTTCACAGGCTGTCAGCAAGATATCCTGTCCGGAAACAAACTATCCGGAAAACAAACTGCCCGGAAACAAACTGCCCGGAAATAAACTGTCCGGAAATAAACTGTCCGGAAATAAACTATCCGGAAAGGAAAAGACCCATGGCTTGTATGTCACAAAACCATGAGTCTTTCATTCTCTTAATTAGCCAATACGTTCAATAACAGAGCTACAACGAAGAACAATGCAAGCAAAACCCAAGTGTAACGCTTCATCTTTCCTTCCGGAGTGTCTGCTCTGTGTTTTCCCACATAGGTCTCAGAGTATCCGCCAGTGATACCGCCGCCCAGTCCGGCACTCTTGCCTTCCTGCATCAGAACCAGTACCATCAGTGCTCCGCAAATGAGAACCAGTGCGATTTTTAAAATTACGATTAATGTAGCCATGATTTACCATCCTTCCTGATAGCCATACACTTTATGCTATCACATAACCATCGAAAAATCAAGGAAAATCATATTCATATTGTAAAATAATATCTGTTTTTTGTTCTTATTTGAAATAAT
>JAQXIM010000037.1 GCA_029007785.1 Clostridiales bacterium
CCGTGATCGGTTTGTTGGCAAAAAACTGTTTCTTAATTGCTGCTTCCAGCATATAAATATCTTTTTTTGCAATCAGTCTTCCACAATCGATATAAATACGAATAGAGCTTCTATCCCGAGGCATGGCCAATCGTGTGACCATGATCTCGTCTAAAAGCTCCATCATATGTTCCGCTGTCTTCAGATTAGGAAGTACTTCCCGCAGGCACTTTGCTTCCATCCTCTATCCCTTCCTGTCTTTCTCTTCCGGTCATTCCATCCAGTGATCCAGTTCATCCTTCAGGGCATCCAGCAGCTGGTCTTCCGGTACCTTCCGAAGAATCTCTCCTTTGCGAATCAAAAGGCCTTCACCCTTTCCTCCGGCGATTCCCAGATCTGCTTCTCTGGCCTCTCCCGGTCCGTTTACCACGCATCCCATGACTGCAACTTTCAGATTCATGTCATAACCAGCCGCCATGGCTTCCACCCGGTTTGCCAGATCAATCAAATCGATTTGCGTTCTTCCGCAGGTGGGGCAAGAAACCACTTCCACACCACACTGGCGAAGCCCCAGAGACTGGAGAATTTTTTTCGCCGCAAATATTTCCTGTACCGGATCACCTGTCAGGGAAACCCGAATGGTATCACCGATTCCCTGATACAGAATAGCGCCCAGTCCCACCGATGATTTAATGGTTCCGGAAGCTACGGTTCCCGATTCGGTAATGCCCACATGAAGAGGATAGTCGGTCTGATCCGCAATCAGCTCATGGGCGCGGATACACATGGGAACCTGGGATGATTTGATACTGATCACCAGATTATCATAACCCATGTCTTCAATCATGTGAACTTTATCCAACGCACTCTCCACCAGGCCTTCAGCAGTAACTCCGCCGTATTTCTCCAAAAGAGGTTTTTCCAGGGATCCGCTGTTTACTCCAACGCGAATGGGAATATTTCTTTCCCGGGCACAATCCACAACGGCCCGCACTTTCTCCAGACCGCCAATATTTCCCGGATTAATTCGAATTTTATCGGCGCCGTTCTCCATGGCAGCAATAGCCATACGATAGTCAAAGTGAATATCTGCCACCAGGGGAATATGAATCTGACGCTTGATCTCCCGGAGTGCTTCGGCAGCGGCAGGATCCGGCACCGTACAACGAACAATCTCACATCCGGCCTGTTCCAGCTGAAGAATCTGTGCCACCGTTGCCTGTACATCATCTGTCTTCGTATTCGTCATGGACTGAATTCGAATCGGCTGATCCCCTCCGATTTTCTGGGAACCGATGGTAATTTCTCTCGTCTTTTTTCTCATTTTGCCCCCTCTTTCTCTGACCTTCCGGGAATCATCGGACCAGCACTGCTGTCAATCCGATAAAATCCGGAAAAACACTTCAAAATCTCCTGGCTCATATCAATCTCAGAATATCATTGAACATTACAAATACCATCAAAATCATCAGAAGCACAAACCCAATAATATGGACCTGCCCTTCTCTGTCCGGAGAAACAGGTTTGCCCCGGATGGCTTCCACTGCCAGGAATACCAGGCGTCCTCCATCCAGAGCCGGTATGGGCAGCAGATTCAGAATACCAAGGTTGGCGCTGAGAAGAACAGACAGATTCAGCAAGTTCATGATGACATAGAAAATTCCATCTGAACTGCTGCTCTGGACCGTATCATGAATAGCGGATACAATGCCGACAGGACCCGACATCTCATTTACGCCGACTTTACCCGTAACCAGCATTTTCAGAGAAAAGATGGTATATCTCACCCAATAAGCTACTTCCTGGAAACCATAACGCACCACACCGATGATATTGGTCTTCTCTCTCAAATAGGAGGCTCCAAATCCCAGGCTGCTCGTTTCATAATAGGTAGGAGTAATCTCCATTTCCAGCTCCCGACCGTCTCTCAGACATGTCAGAGAAACCGGAGATCCATCCATGGGATTTTGATCAAAATACTGCTTCAGTTCTTCTCCCGTTCCGATTTCCGTTCCATTTACTGCAAGGATGGTATCTCCATCCCTCAGACCGCCAAGGTAGGCCGCAGAGTTTTCCTGAATATCACTGAGAACAGCGGCCGTCTCATTGGCATCGTAGGAAATTCCAAGACGATAAGTGGAATAACCGGGATCATAGGTCACGGTCTGTTCTGCTCCATCTCTTTTAAAGGAAACCGTAACGTCACTTCCATCCAAAGGAGAATCCAGAAGATAAAGATCGATATCACGACCCATATGAATTTTATGTCCGTTAATGGAAGTGATGATATCGCCGATCTCAATACCAGCTTTTTCTGCACCGTAATTCGGATACACCTGATAAACCTGAGCCGGATTATAACCAACTCCTGCCACAATAATCATGGAAAGAATAAAAGCTGTAATCAGGTTGAAGGCAGGACCGCCGGCAACCACAAGAATTCTGGCCCAAACCGATTTTTTATGAAAGGCATTCTCTGCCTCAGACTCACAGTCTTCTCCCACCATCATACAGGAACCGCCAAAAGGAATACACTTGATGGAATACAGGGTCTCTCCGATCTGACGGCTGAACAGTCTGGGACCCATTCCAATGGAGAATTCAATCACTCCGATTCCTCCCTTTTTGGCAAAAAGGAAATGCCCCAGTTCATGAGTGAATATAAGAAAACTAAAAACAAGAATACCAACAATAATACTTAATAACTGCAATTTTGTTCCTCCTAATCGGAAAATGTTCCCCGGCAATGTTCCAGAAATTCATAGACTTCCTGCTCGGCGTCCAGGATCTCCTCCACTCCCGGGTTTTCTTTCCGGTGATGCTGCTCCATAGCCGCCGCAATAGAGTCCACAATGTCCAAATAACCAATTTTCCGATTTAAGAAACGGCTGACTGCCCACTCGTTGGCTGCGTTATATACGGTAGGCATGGTTCCGCCTGCTTTTCCAGCCTGATAAGCCAGAGCAAGACCCGGAAAATTAATCATATCCGGAGCTTCAAAAGTTATTTTCCCCATAGAAGCAAAATCCAACCGGTCGCCTGCCAAAAAACGGCGTTCCGGATAATAAAGTGCATACTGAATCGGAAGCTTCATATCCGGCGTTCCCAACTGAGCCATAATTCCGCCATCCTCATATTCGACCATAGAGTGAATCACACTTTGAGGCTGGATGACAACTTCCACCTGATCCAGATCCACATCAAAGAGCCATCCGGCTTCCATAACCTCCAGACCCTTATTTACCATAGTGGAAGAATCGATGGTAATTTTTCGTCCCATGCTCCAGTTTGGATGCTTCAGTGCATCCTCGACCTGGATATTCTTCAGTTCCTCTCTTTTTCTTCCCCGGAAAGGGCCTCCGGATGCTGTCAGCAAAATCCGGGAAATACGGTTTCCCTGGTTTCCCTGAAGACACTGAAAGATAGCACTATGTTCACTGTCCACAGGAAAAATGCGAACACCGCATTTCTTTGCCAAAGGCATAATCAGATGTCCCGCGGTAACCAGGGTTTCTTTATTTGCCAGAGCAATATCTTTCCCTGCCTTCATGGCTGCCATGGTAGGACGAATTCCCACCATACCGACAACCGCCGTAACAACAATCTCAGCCTTTTCTTCTGTGGCTGCCTCAATCAGACCCTCCATACCGCAAACGACACGTACAGAAAGATCTGCAATTCTCGTCTTCAGTTCCCGGGCCGATTCCTCTTTCCAGACACACACAATGCGGGGATGAAACTCCCGAATCTGCTGTTCCAGAACATCAATGCGGGCACCGGCAGCAAGGGCCGTCACCTGAATATCTCCATTGGCCCGGACAACTTCCAGAGTCTGGGTACCAATGGAACCGGTGGAGCCCAGTATTGAAATGTATTTCATACTTCTGCCTTCCTCTCTTATCCAATATTCTGCAAAATAAGAATCATATAATAAACAAGAGGAGCCGTGATGATGACACTGTCAAATCGATCCAGAATTCCTCCATGTCCCGGAATCAGGGTTCCGTAATCTTTAATCTCATAATTTCTCTTGATCGCAGAGGCTGCCAGATCTCCTACCTGGGAAATAGCGCCGCCCACTGCGCCAATAACGGCAAGCATGAGAACCGGATGATTAAAGATTGTCAGGTGACTGCGGAATATCCATCCGTAAATCACACCAAGCAGGGCTGCTCCCACAATACCGCCGATTCCGCCCTCCACAGATTTCTTCGGACTGAGAACCGGAGCCATTTTATGTTTGCCAATCAGCATGCCCACACAGTAAGCACAGGTATCACAGCCCCAGGAGCTGATGAAAACAAGCCATACAAGGAAAGCACCATTCTCCAGTATTCGAATCCGGTAAAGGCAGGAAATCATCCATGCCACATAGAAGATTCCGAAAAATGCCATCATAATCTGATTTGCCGTATATTTTGGATAGGAAAAAACATACAAAGCAAGAATGGCTACCAGAGAAAGTACAAGAACCATGATCTGCCATTCCTCCAGGGACAGATACATGGTGCAATAGTAAACCCCCGCTGCCAGATAGCACAGAATTCCCAAAGAAGCTTTTTCAAACTTCTGGATCTTATACATTTCAGACATTCCAATCAGAGAAATCACCAGAGTTCCGGCAAAAAGAACAGGACCGCCGGAAACCAGCAGAATTACAGCAATCACCATTATTATGATGCTGCTTCGCAGGCGTACTTTAAACATTTTTATCTACCCCCAAATCTTCTGTTTCTCTTATTATATGCCTCAATGGCTTCCAACAGATGCTCCTTATGGAAATCCGGCCAATACACCGGTGTGAAATAAAGCTCCGCATAAGCAAGCTGCCACAACAGATAATTCGACAATCTCTGCTCACCGCTGGTGCGGATCATCAGATCCGGATCCGGGATTCCTGCCGTATCCAGATAACTGCCGATCACTTCTTCCGTAATATCACCGGGATCTCTGCGTCCGGCAGCCACATCTTCTGCCATCTTCCTCATGCCCCGGGTAATTTCATCCCGGCTTCCATAATTCAATGCCAGAATAAATGTCATTCCCGTGTTTTCGGCTGTAACCGTCTCCAGCATATTCAGGCCATCAATCAAATCTTTGTCAAAGCGGCTTCTGTCTCCGATCATTTTCACCCGAACATTGTTGTCCATAGCTACCTTTTTCAGTCGGCCGATATAAAAACGAAACAGCTGCATCAATGCATCCACCTCTTCCGCAGACCGTTTCCAGTTCTCTGTTGAAAAGCCATAAATTGTAAAATAGGAAATACCGATTCTGGCTGCATCTTCCACGATCTGCTCCAGATTCTCACAGCCGGCTTTATGTCCCAGCTTTCTCGGTACATGATGTTTCTCAGCCCAACGGCCATTTCCATCCAAAATTACCGCCACATGGCGAGGGATCTTCATATCCTGTAAATTTTCCATTCTGGTTTCCTTTCCGAAAAGTCTCCATTTCCCAGGAATTCTGACGAAAAAGCATGGATCTGTGACAGATTCCTGATCATTGTCTGATACATGGAAAAGGGGCAAGAAATTTCCTGCCCCCACTTCACGTCTTCCACAGCAGAGGACAATTCCTTGCCGTTTACACTGTCATAATCTCTTTTGCCTTGGCTTCTGTTTCTTTTTCCACTTTGCCGATGTACTTGTCTGTCATCTTCTGGATGTCATTCTCTGCAGCCTTCAGATCATCTTCCGTCAGTTCACCGTTTTTCTCAGCCTTTTTAATCTTATCGTTGGCATCACGACGAATATTTCTCAGTGCTACTTTTGCTGCTTCCCCTTTTTTCTTAACATCCTTGGACAGTTCTTTACGACGATCTTCCGTCAGTTCCGGGAAAACCAAACGAATAATGGATCCGTCATTGTTGGGATGAATTCCCAACTCAGAAGTATTGATAGCCTTCTCAATTGCCTTCAGAGTGCTTCTGTCCCAGGGCTGAATCTGCAGAATCCGGGCTTCCGGTACGGAAATATTAGCCATCTGAGGAATCGGTGTAGGTGTTCCGTAATAATCCACCATAATCTTATTCAAAACAGCTGCATTGGCACGTCCTGCACGTATGGTAGCAAACTCAGACATCAGATTATCCAGGGTTTTTTCCATCTTCTCTTCAAATACTTTTAAAGATTCATCCATTTTCTTCTCCTCCTTATACTGTCACCCGGGTACCTGTAATATTACCCAGCATAGCTTCCGAAATACTATCTTCTCCGTCCAGACCGAATACTGCCATGGGCATCCGATTTTCCATACAGAGAATGGATGCAGCCAGATCCATTACGCCCAGCTTCTGGGCAACCACTTCTTCAATGGAAATCGTATCATATTTTTTAGCCTGAGGATTGATCTTAGGATCACTGTCATAAACACCGTCAACAGCCTTTGCCAAAAGAATCTCGTCCGCCTCCATCTCAATGGCACGAAGAACCACTCCCGTATCGGTAGAGAAATAGGGATGTCCCGTTCCGCCGCCAAAGAAAAGAACTTTTCCTGCTTTCCATGCATTGTTGGCAGCATCTTTGGGAAAAGGTGTTGTCATCGTTCCGCAGGGGAAAGCAGTGAATACTTCTGTCTCCATACCGCTGGAACGAAAGATCTCCGATACATAAATACAGTTCATCACAGTAGCCAGCATTCCAATCTGATCTGCTTTTACACGATCAATGGAATCGTTGCTGCGGCCTCTCCAGAAATTACCGCCGCCGATGACAATGGCAACTTTGACTCCCTGATCCACCGATTTTTTCACCTGTCTGGCCACATTCTTGACCGTTTCCTCGTCAAATCCCATTTTCTGATCGCCAGCCAGGGCTTCACCGCTTAATTTCAGAAGAACTCGTCTTTCTTTATCCATTGTTTCGCTCCTATCTGTATCACAAAGTCTGTGTATCCGTTGCGTTACTCTCTATGTGTACAATTTTATATATTGTATCATAGGAACAAACAATTGTCCACAGCCATCTCATTTTCCCACAGCTCTTTAAAATAAAAATCCGTTATAATGGTTCCTGTTGAGGGACAATACATGTTCCTGTCTGAAATATATCTTCCGCTGCCAGGACTAGACCAAAGTAGCAAAGCAGGCTGGAAGATACATTTATTATTTTCGTCTTTATTTCATGATTTCTGTAATATCTCAGTTAAACCAGCTGGCGGATCGGATCACTGATCTGTATCAGCAGATAATGATTTTTCATTGCTGTATAATCACAGCTGTTTACATGGTTCAGCAGATATGAGGTAATTGCACCCTTCTCCTGCTTTCCGGTGAGGACAGGTCCGGGCAGAGCCCAGGTGTAAAGCTTAGGTGGGGGATGCCTGAGTGACTGGGCACTTCTCGAAGGGCATCCCCAAGATCGAACTGTAGAATTAGACGTGTTATTTACCATTTACTGTGAAAGCCCCAGCAAATGCCGGGGCTAATGTTTCACTTATTTCGGGACATTTTCAACAATGCTTGACTGGATAATTTTCACCCAAGCTACACCCACAGGCTAGCCTGTGGGTGTAGCTTTTAATTAGTGCCAGGGAAACTTTCCAATAATCCAGAAAATAAGCTTAGAGATAATATCATTAATCACATCTAACCAGTTACAATTGGATTCATCATCGGAATTTGTTGTTCCACATTCGATGCATACACCATTTTCGAAAGTATGACCAGTAGCATCAACATAGGTATCCACATAGGAATCGCCGCAGAAAGAGCAAGTATGAGTCGTGAATCCCTGTTCAGTACAGGTTGGATCCGTGACTACAGACTCATAGCTATGACTGCTCGCAGGCAGAATGATCGTTTCAGTCAAGCCACAGTCACAGGCCATGGTCACATAACCATCCTCGGAGCAAGTTGCTTCCACACGCTCCTGCTCGGTAACATAATTGTGTTCTCCGGTTGCAGGTACAGTGACTGTTGCACGGCTCAGCTCGCTTCCGCAGGTCACGCAGTATACCACACTGTCATAGGAGCCATCTGTGCCGCAGGACGCTGCAACCTCATTCTCCTTGACTGCATCAGCAGCGGTATGACCCAGCGCATCGATCTCACGGGTTTCAATTTCACCGCAAGGACAGGTTCGGGATTCCTCGCCTTTTTCGGTGCAAGTGGCTGCCTGCGTCACCATCCAGTCCCCGTATGTATGCGTATGTGCATTAAACTTAGCCGCAAGCATTGTGTCCTCTACTACACGAATACAATAAGTGTCTTCATCAGAGACCAACTGTTCTTCTGAATACCATCCAGCGAATTCATAGCCTTCAAATGCATATGCACGCAGCCGAACAGTATCTCCCTTAACATACTCGCCAGAACCAACTACAGAACCTTTTCCAGTAACATCAACATTTAAAGTAACCGTATATTCAGAAGTCAATACTTCATCTGCAGGAACAATAATTTCACTCTCGCCATCGTAACAGGACAAATCATACTTTCCGTCAGTATATTCATCGGATGTTTCAATAGTGCCCGTGAACGTCTGATTTACTTCCAGCGGTATATCGTAGTAGTTAACGCGAGTCACGACACTTTCGTTAATGTCCAATTCGGTAACGGTATATGTCATTGCCCCACTGTCGGTGGGAGTAATCTCAATTGTGTAATCCGCAACAGCATCAAAGAACAACTCAGTCGCTTCGCCATCAATTATTACAGGAATGGATGCATCGACAATTTGATGATCTACGATTGCTGCAACTGTATTACCATCTTGGTCATATACTACAACATCAACGGGACATGCAATCTTCACAACGGTAGTTCTACGGGGCTTGCTATTACCGACATTGCTATAATCAGTATTTCCAAAGGTAACTTCTTCCTTCAAACTCATCCATGCTAAATACACCGATGGCGTATGTGCTGTTACAACACCCCCAATTCCAGAAGGGAGATTAAAGTATGCAGTAGCTGCAGCACGGATATTTTCAGAATTGAGAAGATCAAAAACCGTCTTAACCAAATCACAGGAATTCAACCCATGCAATTCGCAAAGTGTGAAGAACAAATATACATAGTCCTGTGCCTCTTCGTTACCTTCCAGAAGATTCATTAGTAATTGTCCATCACCAGTTACCGTCAGAAAACTATGGGCGTACTGGAAAGCGATAAAAAAGTCATCTCCATAACGATCTATCAGCATTTGGTGGAAATCATCAATTCCAATGTCTGTCCATTTGCTATTCGAGTTATCATACTTCTTTGTATTAGTAAACTCGAAAAGCTCCATCAATACACGCTGCATCTCAGCAGAGCTTTTGGTTGAAGGAAATGCACTGAGAATTATTTTCATCAAGGCACTGCCTGCGGCAGACTGTTGGATATTAGACTTGGAATTAAGGGTTTGCCCGCCGGTAAGGACACCATAGCTTGTGTTTACTGCGCTAAAAGTCTCTGCGGAAGCGCTAGAATCGAAGTAACGAACAATACCGTATCGAGTAAAGTTCCATCCAGAAGGAGCAGCCAAGGGAATAAAGTCACCAGGGTTTACTATATTGAAAATATTCTTGTAAAGTGCATCCGTCGTGTTTTTACTGGTTGTAACACCTTGAGGAGTTGCAAATGTATACGCAAAGATGTCATCGGCATCAAACTGATCAGATGTGTTTGAATATTCATCAAGCTTTGCAGCCAGCA
The DNA here is from genome assembly GCA_029007785.1 of Clostridiales bacterium. Lineage (GTDB taxonomy): Bacteria > Bacillota > Clostridia > Lachnospirales > Lachnospiraceae > UBA3305. The sequence continues at coordinate 9,620 of JAQXIM010000037.1, forward strand.
GATTTGCGGTTGCTGCACCTCGGCTATATCCAGTAACCCAAAGCTTCACATCTCCATCAATTTCAGTCAATTCGGCAAGTACCTGCTGATACACTTTCTCTGCGCTATTATTAAATCCATTGTGGTAGTATTCTCCGGTACCTACATTGAAGTTGCTGCTCCATTCACCGCCATATCCACCACCACGAACTACAATGGCAACAAGCGTGGCTCCATATACATTTGACTTTTTTGCAATCGAAAAAGCAACTTTGTCACTCGTATCATTCAACGTAGTTCCGTAGTTAAAGTACTCTACTTCTGGGAACTCCATTTGATCGTATGCGGATGCGATATTCGCATATCTACTCTTTGCAAGGTCACTGTTATCAGAAGCACTTTCTCCCCACGTGGTTGCGTCTGCCGTCCAAGAGGACAATTCAAGACAGAGGGTAAGCCAGGCCAGATTATGATTGTAATTATAAGAAGAACTGTTAAAATAGCTATCCGAATATGCTGCGGAAAGCTCTGAACCAGAATAGGGGATATTAATCTGCTTTTCTTCTGCTTCGTTATCTTCTGGGCTTTCGTCGAAGGAACCGCCTTCACTGACAACACCCTTCATATAGAAGTCTTTAATTAGGTGCTGATTCTTACCACCACCTGTAGACGCAGAAATGCCCAGATAAATTCTATCCGGTAAGGTAACATCTTCCTGAGCAAGGACCTGCTCTCCATCCAAAGATACCGTCAGTGTACCAGGCGTATATGTAACCTCAAGCGTGTGCCACTGGCTGTCATCTACCCGATCATCTAGCGAATATGTCAAATGATTGGACACTTCATCGTAAATAATCGCAACATGCTTCCCGTCCGGGTCTCCAGGATTTTCTGGATAGGAATCCAGTTCAACACCGTAGGAGCCCGTCACAAAGCCCAAGTATTCGCCCTCATCGCCCAGGCCGGTTTCCTCAGAAAATGTCATGACAATACCGTCTGCGCCACCATAGGAATCATCCCGTCCGCCGCCTGCCCAATATTCAACTCTGGCAGTAAAGCCGCTATTTGCATCAATCTGGCGTCCGTACCAAACACTGCCGGAGCTCCAGGTGGCCAACGGGGTCAACTCGACGCTGCCATCTTCTTGTTTGGATGCATTGCCATACATCACCAAATCATCGCTAGCATCTTCGTCGACAATAATGCCGCCAGTGCTGCCTGATTCAATCGATTCATACTCCTCAGCAAATACCACGAGGTTCAAATTGCTGATCAAACAAATAACAAGCAAACAGCATAATATTTTTTTTAAAATATTCATATCTATCCTCTCTAAATTATATAATTGTTTCTTTTCATATGTAACAAATGTGGCATGGTTAATGCTAAAGTAAATTTTCGTTTCTCCCTGTTTATTGTGACTACATGCGGGAATTCTTCCAGCATTCTGCCCCCACACATCAGCCCGATATTTTGAATATAAGCATCTTAATTAAACACATCCGTCATCTTGTTCATGCTTTTTAATCCGGTTAGATTTTTCAGCAGCACCACTGCTATCAGAACTCTATGTGGATACGTAATATGGAACTGATGTCTGGGATCCTTTATTTCATCAATCTGTTTCCATAAATCTGGCATATATTTCTACATAGTTTTCAGAAATTCTTTTGCCGGATTACCAAGATTTTGCTTCCCGTTGTTCTTTTCTTCCCATAGTAACTGCCGCCTTTGCGAATAGTTCTTTCTTTCGACGATACCATAATTTTGCAAAAGCAGCAGTAACTTTATATATTGCTGCGAATAAAGTTTTACTTTACAGAGCTGCATTATCCGGCTTATATCAACATATTCTGTTTGATTCCGTCTTACTTTCCGGACCGTCTCGGGCAGTCCATTTTTATCCTGTCTTATTTTACGGCCTGTTTCATAGCTTCCAGATAGTCATAAGGAACTCTCAGATCTTCATATCCCGTTCCCAATTCCAGACCAGGTTTCAGCTGGCCATGGAAATCGCTGCCGCCGGAACGAAGACAATGAAACTCTTCCGCCGTCTTCTCAGCCATCTGCTGCATCTTCTCATCAAATTCACTGTATCGCGTTTCCAGACCATCGGCTCCTGCTTCCAGAATATGGCGGCAGATTTCCATACTGGCATCCAGATCCTTCCGAACAATCTGATGAAAATGTGCCACGAAGGACAGAGCACCTGCCTGATGAAGAATTTCTGTAGCTTCTGCCGGAGTAGGTGCAACCTTTGGCTCATAACCAGGTTTTCCTTTCAGCAAATAGCGTTCCATACCATCCTTCACCGAAGAAGCATATCCTTTTTCCACCAGCAAACCAGCCAGACTGCCTCTGGTCCAGATACCGTCTCCCAGAGTGGCTACATCCTCAGGAGTCAATTCCAGACCGGCATTGATGAGATTCTGAACCATCCTGTCATTTCTTTTCCGACGATTCTCGACAATGGTCTCCAAAGCGCGCTGCAGACCGGGATCATCCGGATTCACAAATAATCCCACCATATGAACATCGAAACCTTCCTGCATGGTGCTGAATTCAATACCGGGAATGACTTCGATACCCAGACGGCGTCCTGCCTCCATGGCTTCCTTGATTCCGTCAGTTGTATCATGATCCGTAATTGCCACAGCTGCCAGCCCTCTCTGTGCTGCCAGTTCCACCACTTCCGTAGGGGTCATGCTTCCATCCGAACAGCTTGTATGTGCATGAAGATCAATCCATTTTCCGTTTTCCATGAGTATTCCTTCTCTTTCTTCTATAATAATTGTTTCATTCACAGACGGTAATCTGTTTTATCATTTTGTTTCATTCTTCCAAACACAGGAAGCGATTTTTTCTGCTGCCACCTCCGCTGTTTCCCGGATAAATGCTTCTATCTGCGGAAGAGAAAACACTTTCAGTTCCTTTTCGCTTCCCGGTTTTACCTGATCTATCAGAAAAGACAACTCCCGGAGAACGTCCTTTAACTCCTCCGGATGTACCTCCCGAACAGGAAAATCCATCCACTCTTCCTCGTGAAACTCCGGAACCGAAAGATTGTATTTTCGCGAGAAATAGTCATTCATTCTCGTATAATCCCCATAGTAATAATCGTTGGAAAAGAAAGACTCCACAGGCAGCAATCGCGGCTGATTTGCCAGTTTCACATAACGAATGACCCTCCCACGATCCTGTATTCTTCCCTCTTCATCCTGAAATTCAAAATTATGGGGCCAGAACCGATGTACATACAGAGTATCCAGATGGAGATGAGTCCAGTATCCCCAACAACCGGGTCCTCTCATTTTTTCCCGATACAGATTTTCAAATCGCTCCAGATCCGGTGCCAAAGCAATTTTATCCTGACGAACGTCTTCCGGATCCCAGAAATGCGAGGCAATCTTTTCCTTTTTCCTTTTCGTATCCGGCAGCAAAGCCCCCAGGGCAAAATGTTCCTGCCAGCCGTCCTCCCAGGGAACGGAAATTCCCCGTCGGATCAAACCCTCCGTCACCAATTTGGCTTCCGTAAGATGCAATATATACCCCGGCATATGTTAACCTTTCTGATAATGATATCCTGCTTCCAGCAAACGGCGCCAATCCTCTCGATTATCTTCGGCCAACCTGCTCTCCAGCAATTTTTTCCATTGTTCACCGATCCCGGAATCCTCTGCCATCTTTCTCTGGAGAACAGACAGAACCGTTTCTTCCGGAAGTTCCTCTCCGGCTTCACGGCAAGCCAACCCGATAGCTGCAGCGATCTCATAATCATCAATGAGCCGGGAAGGAGGATCGAATCTCATTTTCAGACATACCGCCTGGGGAATCAGAGAATCCACCATACATATTCCTCCCATAATACTTTGGACTTTTTCCATAATACTTCAGATTTTTCCAGAATACTTCGGACTTTCCCATAAAAATCCAAATTCTTTATCCTGTATTCCACATTATTCCGGATTTTCGCTTCCTCTTTCCATGAAATCTCCGTCTTTCACATTATAACGAAAGTTTTTCTTTTCGGCAACACGAATTCTCCACTCCCTGAAAACAGCAGCAAAAAAAGAGAAAACAGCCCATCCGCTGCTGTCTTTGCAACAGATGGGCTGTCATTGGATAATTGACGTAGATTACCTTAGTCTCTTACTTTAATATGAACTTCACGAAGCTGCTGTTCGGTTACCTCACTGGGAGCGCCGCACATCAGATCCTGAGCATTTCCATTCATGGGGAATGCAATTACTTCACGGATATTTTCTTCGTTTCGAAGAAGCATGATCATGCGGTCGACACCGGGAGCCATACCTGCATGGGGCGGTGCACCAAACTGGAATGCCTGATAGAGAGCTCCGAATTTCTCCTTCAATTCTTCCTCACTGTAACCGGCAATGGCAAAGGCTTTTACCATAATATCCAGGTTGTGGTTACGCACAGCACCGGAAGACAGTTCTACACCGTTGCAGACAATATCATACTGATATGCCAGAATATCCAGAGGATCCTTTTCCTCCAGTGCTTTCAGACCGCCCTGGGGCATGGAGAAAGGATTGTGGGTGAAAACAATTTTCTTTTCATCCTTATCATATTCGTACATGGGGAAATCATTTACGAAGCAGAAACGGTACGCATTCTTTTCAATCAATCCGAGTCGTTCTCCCAGTTCCGTACGAATCTGTCCGGCAAATAGAGCGGCACGATCTTCCCGATCTGCAATGAAGAAAATGGTATCTCCCGGTTCCAGACCGGCCAGTTCTCTTATCTCACTCTTCATTTCATCCGGAATGAACTTATCAATCGGTCCCTTATAAGACAGATCTTCTTCCACTTCCAGATATCCCAGTCCGCCCATTCCAATAGAAGTAGCAAAGCCCAGCAGCTTTTCATGGAAACCTTTTGACATATCTGCATGGACACGGATGGCACGAACAGTTTTCTTATGGAAAGGTTTGAAAGAACATCTCTGGAAGAAATCTGTCACATCGATAATTCTCAGAGGGTTTCTCAAATCCGGCTTATCTGTACCAAATTCCAGCATAGCCTGACGATAACTGATTACCGGATAAGGAGCGCTCGTTACTTCATAGCCTTCGGGAGCAAATTTTTTGAAAGTGGAAGTCAGGATCTCTTCACCAACGCGGAAAACATCTTCCTGGGTGGCAAAACTCATCTCGAAATCCAGCTGATAGAATTCTCCCGGAGAACGGTCTGCTCTGGCATCTTCATCACGGAAGCAGGGTGCAATCTGGAAATATTTATCAATACCGGAAACCATCAGCAGCTGCTTATACTGCTGAGGTGCCTGGGGCAGTGCATAAAATTTTCCCTTGAATTTTCGGGAAGGAACAATATAGTCTCTGGCGCCCTCCGGAGAAGAAGCACAGAGAATGGGAGTCTGGATTTCCAAAAAATCCATCTCTGACATTTTCTGGCGCAGATACTGAATTACCTGGGAACGGAAAATAATATTGTCACGAACTTTACGGTTTCTCATATCCAGGTAACGATATTTCAGACGAACATCTTCTCTCGTTTCCTTTGATGTCATGATCTCAAAGGGAAGCTGCTGGTATACTTTGCCCAGAATCTCTACCTTCTGAGCTTCCAGCTCAATGGTACCTGTGGGAATCTTGGGATTGTAAGTTTCTTCATCTCTGTGTTCAATCAATCCCTTAATGGAAACACAGTCCTCTTTGCTGATTCCTTCCAGAAGACTGGTGTCCCTCATTACTACCTGAAGAACTCCATACATATCTCTCAGGTCAATAAAAGATACGCCGCCATGGTCACGAATGTTCTCTACCCATCCGGAAACTTTCAGGATACTTCCCACATCGCCTTCACTCAACTCGTTTAATGTTCTGTCACGATACTCATTCATTGTGTTATCTCCTTCTTCAACTGTTTTTGCCGAAATTTCGGCCGACCGATCTGTCCAGGTACCGTTTTTCTGCCATCTCTTTGTCCGTTTGCCTCCATCCAAATCCGATCTCCGGCATTCGTCAAAAGAATTCAGGCATAAAAAAACCGCCCTGAAACAAATTGTTCAGGACGAACTCATAAGTCCGCGGTACCACCTGAATTACTGGTCACCAGTCTCTCTGCGGTCAAATAACCTGCTGATTCACGCACAGCAAACGACGCACCTACTGCCTGCACTCAAATATCAGTACAAGGTTCAGATTGCAGCTGATAAAGTGTTATTCGCGTACATTCATTCTGTGAAGCTCCCACCATCCTTCACTCTCTGAAAGCGAACTTGTACGTTACTTCTCTTCGTCATCGCCTTTTTTGCGGCAGAATAAAAATTTATCTCCGCAATTATGGCCAGTATTTTACTCCATTACAGTCAAAAAGTCAAGAAACGCCATCCGTATTTCGATGGATTTTACAGCCTGTTTTATACATAATTTTGTGAATGTTTATTTTTTTGCCAAATTCCCCTTATTTTATTAAGTTTTTACGCCTTTTCTCTTAGGAAGATAAAACAAAGACCAAAGGTTATTCATACAACCTCCGGCCTTTGTTTGTTCTTTGGACTTATTTATTGGTCCATTCCTCTTTTAATCAATGGATGAAAATCAGGAATTTTCCTCTTCGAATTTCTTCATAAATGCAACAAGAGCCTCAACGCCGGCTTTCGGCATAGCATTATAGATGCTTGCACGCATTCCGCCTACCGTACGATGACCTTTCAGGTTAATCAGACCATTGGCAGCTGCTTCCTTTACAAACTTCGCATCCAGATCTTTATCGCCGGTTACAAAAGGAACGTTCATCAAAGAACGGCATTCCGGTTCTACTGTTCCATGGAACATCTTGCTGTTGTCCAGGAAATCGTAAAGAATGGCAGCCTTCTCCTCATTTCTTCTCTTCATCTCATCCAGACCGCCCATCTTCTTCAGCCACTGGAATACCAGTCCGCAAATGTAGATGGTGTAGCAAGGCGGGGTGTTGTACAGAGAGTTATTGTCTGCTGTAATCTTATAGTTCATGATGATAGGAGTGAAAGGCATAACATCTTCGCGAATCAAATCTTCACGAATAATAACAATGGCACAGCCGGCAGGTCCTACGTTCTTCTGAACACCGCCCCAAAGTACGCCGTATTTCGTTACATCATGTTTCTCAGACAGGAAGCAGGAAGAAACATCGGATACCAATTCTTTTCCCTTGGTATTCGGCAGTGTCTTATACTTGGTTCCGTAAATGGTGTTATTCTCGCAAATATATACGTAATCGGCATCTTCACTTACAGGCAGATCGGAGCAGTCCGGAATATAGGAAAAGGTTTTATCGGCACTGGAAGCGATGATATTAACTTTTCCGTATTTTTCTGCTTCCTTCGCTGCCTTTTTAGACCACTGACCGGTCAGAATATAGTCAGCAACACCATTTTTCATCAGGTTCAGCGGAACTGCTGCAAACTGCTGATTACCGCCTCCCTGCATAAAAAGAACTTTGTAGTTGTCAGGAATATCCAGCAAATCACGCAAATCCTGTTCTGCTGTCTCAATGATTGTTTTAAATTCTGCGGAACGATGGCTCATCTCCATAACAGACTGGCCGGATCCACGATAATCCATCATATCTTCTGCAGCCTGCTGCAATACTTCTTCCGGCAACATGGCCGGTCCTGCCGAGAAATTATAAACTCTTCCCATTTTTCTATACTTCCTTTAGATTTATTTTGAAATCATCTTCTGCATAAATTTCAGTAATAGAAAATGATTGCCCTCAATGGTTTTAGTATAGTAAACTGTTAAATAATTGTCAACACCTACAGAGCACAAATTTCCGTTATTTTTGAAGATATATAATCAAAAAGTCATGTATTCCCAACCTGTACAGACAAATAGAGAACACATGACCATGAAATTCATAAAATATATATATTGAATCAAAAGAATCAGACTGCTACCACGATGCCGCCGGCACAGGCATAGGTACTGCTGACTCCGGCACCATTTACTATAAAAACATCCCGGAATTTCTTCTTTTCCAAAAGCAGCTCCCGAACAAATTCTGCTCTCTCCGGACAGTTAATATGAGTAATGCCCAGGATCTTGTTCTCAGGATCCACAACATCATGGCAAACATGATCCACCATGGTTTTCAATGCCTTAGTCAGTCCTCTGCATTGACCCAGTTTAATAATAACGCCCCTGTCTGCTGACATGACCGGTTTGATATGGAGTGCTGTTGCGATAAATGCAGCCAATCCGGTCAATCTGCCGTTCTTGCGAAGGGTCTCCATATCTTCCAGTACGAAATACGTATGCATACCATGAATGAATTCTTCGACTTTTTCAACAATACTTTCAAAGGATTCACCCTGTTCGGCCAATTCCTGGATTTTGAGAGCAATAAGACCTTCTCCGCAGCAGGCACTGTCTGAGCTGAAAATGTGAATTCTCTTAGCTGCAGAATCCTGTCCGTGCTCTTCTTCATACAAATTTCTGCCAAGTACTGCACTGCTGTAGCTTCCACTTAAATGCTCTGAAATGGTGATTCCAAAAACCATATCCGCATCGCCTGTCTCGTAAGCTCTCAGATATGCTTCCGGAGAGGGACAGGCCGATCTTGAACATACCGGAGATGCAGCAACGGCCTGAAGAAATTCAATCTGATCAAAATCCGCATCATCGATAAAACTTCTTCCGTTTACTTCCAAAGTAAGAGGAACAAACTGAAAATGAGGATCTGCTTTCTTTTCCGGGGTCAAATCACAACAACTGTCTACTACAATCTTATAACTCATGGCGCCTCCACAAACAAACCGCTTCCTGTACAGAATTCATTGTCTTGAGATCAGTTTTTTCTCTGTCTTTCATTCGCTGAATACCATACCGCTTTTCACTAATATATTCACCTTTTGTTGCGGTTTTCATTACCATATATAATAGCATACTTTATTTTGTTTGAAAAGTAGGGAAAACTACATTTCGCCATAATTCCATATTTTTCAGTGGTTTTCGATTTTTTTCTTTGGGAATCCAATTGCTTTTTCCAGGAATGATTTTGCCGCATCTAAATCAAACAAATAAAAAAAGACGACATAGAATTGCTGCCATGCCGCCCTGTCATAATGATGAAGATAACTTATAGTAGAATTTATCCTATGAGTAAGCTTACAGTGACATATTTCCGTCTGTTTTCCTGCTGAAATAATCTATACTGTTCAGAATCGTAGAATATCGACGGCTTCGCAAAACCTGTTCCATACGAACAGCATTTTCCAGATGTTGAAAATTCCCTACACATACGAGATAATGATCTCTGTCTCTTACCAGATATGCCGGAAAACCTTCTCTTTTCATCTTTTCACACCAACGTTCTGCATTTCCCTTACCTGAAAATGATCCTGTCTGAATTCGATAATGGAGTTCCTGAGCCTGAGTCCCATTCTGCTCCAAAGACTGGGCAATGCCATCGGCTATGGCTCTGGCAATGGAATCAAAATCCTGATCAAATTTTTCATTATCCTCTGCTGTATTCAGATACCCAACTTCCACAAGAGCCGCCGGCATCCGGGTTCTGCGAAGAACCACCAGATCCTTTCGCTCCAGTGTACCGTTATTCTTAAAACCCACTTGCTCTAATTCTCGATTGATATTTTCTGCCATACGTCCCGGCAATCCCTGATCTTCATAAACCAAGGTCTGTACTCCGCTGTATTGCTCGGGTTCCGGAGTCGAGTTTCGATGAATAGATACAAATACATCCGCGCCGGAACGATTGGCAATCATTGCTTTCTCATAGGGTGACTGATAAATATCCTGCGTCCTGGTATACAATACCGGATATCCTTCCTCCTGCAACAATTTTCCCACAGCTAAAGCAAGACGCAGATTATCGTCTGCCTCTCTCCGTCCCTGAAAAACAGCTCCCGGTTCCTGGCCGCCGTGTCCTGCGTCTAATATAATGGAACTTGCCATAAAAGCTCCTGTATTTTTTCGATCTGTTATACTTTATGCAGAATGCCCCTTTCAGTACACTGATTCCCAATACTTTACCATGGCCTTTCGTGTTTACCATACATCTTTTTATTCCTAACTTGTTATTATAAGATTTCTGTATCCCATACAGAAACTCTCTGCATCATATCTCAATAATCTCAAAGTTTCCTTTGAAAAGCTTGCCATACGATACCTGAAGTCCTGATAATAATTTCTGAAAGTTTTAGTACAATTCACGTATTCATTACCAGGTACTTATCATTTTGTATAATAACCGTAAACATTAACGGAACGAGTGGCTGCATTAGAAATAAAAAACTGATAATAACCCGTTTTGCTTAATTGAAATGTATGGGAAAAATTACCGGAAGAAATAACATAGCGCATGATTCGATCCGGATCCACAATGCCGACACGAACCTTACATGAATAAGGATAAGTACTACAAGAAAAATATAGTTTACTACCATTTGAACGCCAAAACTTTTTGGATATATTAGAGGTATTTTTATCTAGATCCCAATCGAATGGAACTTTTGTTATCGAATTAGTTGATAAGGACATTACTCCATTTCCCTCATCCTCAGACGATATCTCTATCCATTCCACGCCTTCCGCCCAGTTCGCACGATTTCCCAGGCCGCCTGCAGTATCAAAAAATTCTTCACCATCCTGTTTTTGCTCAAGTTCAGACATCCCTGAAGCCAAAGAGTTTATCAGGAAGTCATCATCCATTATAAACTGCGGTTTCATCAGCATCACAGAATCTGAATGCACTTCCTGTTCGGATTCACCCCCCAAAAGGATTGCAGTTTCCTGCATAGGATATACATCCATTAACTCGATCCGGTCTCCCCATTCCTTCATGCTTTCTGCATCCGCAATATACTCCTGCAGAACTCCCCCCGGCTCCTCTTCCGGATACCGGATTTCAGAATCAAAATCCGAATCATTCCAATACCGATCCGTATTGTTATTCTCCATATTGTTGGGAGTGTCCTCATTTTTCATCTGAATCGAATGCTCTTTCAGATCATTGGCATGAAGATCTTCCTGCGCCAGCTGAGCAGATGACTCATTCCACATCGAACATTGCCGTAATGCGGCTTCCGTTATTCCTGCTGAAACAATACTTCCAATAATAAAAAACAAAACAGGAATCGTTGTTACCCAACAGCGTCTCCAACCCATCACATTCCGATTGCTTTTTTCTGCATGAATTCGTTTCCATAACTCACTTTTTTCACGATAAAGAGAAGCGATCCAGGAAGATTTCCAGGATCGGGGATATTTCAAACACAAATCGATCAAAACAGTAAAATACTTTTTGCTGCTGTTCAATCGCCTGCAGCAAAAAACGTCACAACGAAATTCCGACCAATCGTTGACTTCCTCCAGCAGCCATTTTGTCGCGGGAAGAAACCAATAAACACAGCGAAGCACTTCCACCAGTGTTTTCCACAAAAGGTCCCTGTTTTTCACATGAGCGCACTCATGCATAACCATAATATGACCTTCTTCTTCCGAAAATGTACCGGTAGGAATGTAGATCACAGGATGAAACACTCCCATAACAAAGGCGGAATCAATTCCGAGCTTTTCTCTGCATTCAATATGCTGAGATATCTTCAGTTCTTTCCGCCAAAATTCCACCTCGTTTATCCAATAAAGCCGTGCATCATGACTGCCCCATTGAACCATTTTTTTCATTTCAGACAAACTGCGATACAGCTGTATAGCATGCCGGATTGTGCCTGCGGCCCATACAACACTCACTGCTAAAATCAGCAGACAGACAGGATCCGGTATCGCAGACAGATTGACGCTCCAGTACCCCTTCTGGATTCTCAGTCCCAAAATCAGCAGACAAAAGGTGGGGGAATAGAGAATACAGATTATCGTTTTCAGAAGAAAGTATGTGGAAGTTACCTCCCAATGATCCCTCATAATATATTCAACAGCTCTCCAGATCATCATCAGCAGCATTCCTATGCAGATATTTACCATCAGAGTGAATACTGCAACCATATTCCAGTCAATCCATCTCATCACTTAGTCTCCTGATTTCATCCCATTCCTGCTCCGAATAATTGCTGCAGCGGAAGAAGGCAGATAAAAAAGCTTTGGAGCTTCGTTCTCCCCAGAATTCGGCCATTTTTTTAGAATAATCTTCCAGATAATCTTTTTCCGAAACAAGCGGAGAATAATAAGAGGTTCCTTTTTTGTATGAGGTAACGTATCCTTTTTCCTTCATTCGTTTTAAAAACGTATACACGGTAGTTTCTTTGTATTCTTTACCATAATCATTTTTGATGCGTTCCAACAGTTCCGTCACGGACATGGGTTTATTCTCTTCCCACAAACATTTCATAACAAGCAGTTCACAATCTGACAATTCCGTAAAATTCATACCAATCACCTTATGATGATTTCCCGCGTTTTCTCTTAATCATCATCTGAAAAAGAAATCACTCGTCGAAAAATACAACACCTTTCTTTTCATATTTTCTATTATCATAACGTACTTTCTCTACAAAAGCAATTATTTTTTTTACATTTGTATCGGAAAAGCGGTAAGAATTTTTCCCGGTCTTTGTTTATTCGCGTCAAATAATTCATTCTTTTCAACAGCCGGCTGGGATGTTAAAATTGTAAGTAAAGCAGAGACAAAAAACTCTTTTATAATACAAGTCCTGTTCGAAATAATCTTCCGATAAAACATCTGAAATGCAGAGAAACACAGTAAGAATATCAGGGGTAAGTATAAGATGAAGAAGGTACAATGGTATCATGGAATACGATTTTATATAATGGGAGTTCTGGTGGCACTGGTTATCATACCAACCCTTCTGTTCTGGAACTACACTCAGAAACTTCACAAAGAAAACCAGATCCGACAGTATGCAGATTCTATGAATGCCGGTTTGTACGGAGTTTCATTGATGATGCAGAACACCATGGAAACAGTGCGAAATTACAGCCTCCAGATCAGCACGGACAGGGAGTTTCTGTCCATGGTATCACGTTTTCAGGAACAGTCCGGGAACGGAAACGACATTTCAAAAATAAGAGGAGAAATTTCTCTCACCCTTGGAGAATATGTCAGCAACCTCCGTTCTCTCGACTCCATCTATGTTTATTTTCCGGATTCCCATCATATGGTAACCATGGTTCCCGGAAAGAAACTGCTGCCGGCAGACGACAGTTTTACTCAGAATTTTTATCAGCTCTACTACAATAAGATTGAATCTCCCATTCAATGGAAGCTTCTGGCATCTCTTGACGGAACAGACACCACCTTATCTTTGATTCGAAGAATTGATTCTGCGGATGGATATGGCAGCTGCGTTCTGGTATGCAATTTAAATAACTCCGTTTGGAAGGACGATTTGATCCAACTGACCAACGATGATATTGAGCTGCTCATCACCGATTTCAGCGGCAGAGTTCTCCTGAATTTTGACAAATCCAATAATCCTTCTTCTGCCATGGTTCGGGATTCCCGATTCGATGAGGCTTTGACCACAACAGATGCTCAGGGATACTATTCCTGGAATCATCCCGATGGGAATGCGGAAATTCTGTACTGCAATGCAGTAGAAAGCGGATTGAGATATATGATGAGTGTTCCGGAAAAATGTATTTTCGGAAATGGCATCATTCTGAACCGGAATTTTTATATGCTTCTCATTGTCTGCGCCGCCATCAGTATCCTCATGGGAAATCTGCTTCTCAATCAAACCATTATCCGTCCCATCAAAACTCTGATCCAATATATGAAGAACGGTGAAAGCGGTTCTCCTGAGGAAATTCCTGAGATCGGCAGCAACAGCAATGAAATCCGACTGCTTTTCAGCAGCTACAATCACATGATCCGACGCCTGCGCCAACTGCTGGATGAAGTGAATATTCAGCAGCTTCTCCGGCAGCAAACCCAGCTCTCATATCTGCAGTCCCAGATGGATGAGCATTTTCTCTTCAACACCCTGAACACGGTATACGTGGAGTCCTGTTCGGAAAACGCACCGGCCACCGGGCAGATGATCCTCATGCTGTCCAAATATTTCCGGCTAAGTCTTTCCTACGGAAAAGAGAAACTGCCTCTGAATCAGATTGCCGAACTGCTCAGCATGTATCTGAAACTGCAGAAGGTCCGCTATGGCCATGATCTTCGCTGCCAGATCGATGTTTTTCCGGAACTGGATCAATACAAAGCACTGAAATACCTCTTCCAGCCCATTGTGGAAAATGCCCTTGTCCATGGTTTTGAAAAAAACCTGGCCGGTCATAACATTCATATTGTTTTCCGAAAGGAAGGGGATGAACTTTATTTTGAAACCTCGGATGACGGCAACGGAATTCCCGAGGACAAACTGACTCACCTGTTGGAGCAGATCAACGGACGCGGAGTTTCCGACACGGAAGAAAACTTTGCATTAAAAAACCTCCATGAGCAATTATGCATTACCTATGGAAACCGGGACATCGGAATAGAAAGCACTTATGGAAGCGGAACGAAAGTGTTCTTCACCATTCCGCTGGAGAAAATTTAGGAGATAGATTATGGATAAGTATTCATTATTAATCGTGGATGATGAGGAAAAAGCGCGCAGACACATGATGGAGAATATCCATTGGGAGCATTTGGATATAGGCCCGATTTATGAAGCATCTGACGGCCGAATGGCCATGGAAATGCTTCAGCGTTACCAGCCGGATCTGATGATTCTGGATATCCGAATGCCCAAACTGGATGGCGTTGGCCTCCTGGAACTGCTGATGGGGGATCCCGGAAACCAGAATAATCCCAAGCATGGACGAATCGGATGGCTCCGGGGATATCAGCCCATGGTCATTACCCTCAGCGGCTACAGTGATTTTGAGGCTGCCCGCAAAATGCTTTCCAGCGGTATCGTTGTAGAATATCTTCTGAAACCAGCTTCGGAAGACCAGATCTTTGAAGCGGTATACAAATGTATCGAACACATCGATCTTCGACGCGGTCTCCAGGAAAATATGGCAGCCGCCCGTGAAGACGAGGCTGAAGTAGCAGAAACCACAATTTCCCCGGATCATGGCGCGACCGCAGGCAAAGCCCCGGGCGAGTCCAACATCAGCAAAACTCAGATTGCCGTCATTCAGGAAGTCAAGAATTACATTCATAACGAATATTCTCAAAAGCTGACACTGAAAATGGCCGCAGAGAAAGTATTCATGAATCCATCCTATTTATCTCACCTCTTTGCCGAGGTGGAAGGCATGGGTTTTTCGGATTATCTGTGTCAGATTCGTATGGAAAAAGCCAAGGAGCTTCTTCAGGATTATCACTGGAAGATTTACGAAGTTGCCGATGCCGTTGGCTACCAGGATGTCAAGCATTTCATGAAAGTCTTTAAAAAACAGGTGGGACAAACTCCCAGCGAATATCGGGAACACAGTCTGCTGAGTTTCTAAGATTTTCTCATTTCCTTTTTGATAATGCAAAACACGAAAAACCGGCGTGAAGCTCATTTGTCCGGCGCTCATAGTACGAGCATAAATATATGATAATTCAAAAAAGATGACACCAAATAAAAAAAACACCCCATTTTATAAAAACAAAAAGAATGATATGATCTGTAACAACAGGAAAGGAACCTGTATGGAATGGAAACGAATAGGAAAACTGCATAAACGTGTCAGTCTGCTGCTGGCCCTGGCTTTTTCTTTATGCTGTACCGGATGTAATGAGAGAACATCGGAAAGCCTCACCAGGGAAAATGACGGAATCATGAAGATTGGTGTCAGTTTCCCGACAACAAAACTGAAATATCGTCAGGCGATGCTTCAGTTGTTGGAGGAATATGCCAGGAATTGTCCGGAAACGGAAGAAATTGTGATCTGCGATGCAGATGGCAGCCAGGAAAAGCAGAACCAGGATCTTCTTGACATGATCAATGCCGGCGTAGACGGAATTATTCTGATCCCCTACACAATGGAAGGGGAACTGTCCATGATCCACTACGCAAATGAACAGGATATACCTGTCCTGACTCTGGACAATATGGTAACCAGTTCTGTTCATGCGAAAATCACAGGCTATGTGGGCGCCGATCATGAACACATGGGGCAGCAGGCCGGAGAGCTTCTGATTCAATCCCTCGAAACTCATTTTCCGGAGGAAGATACATGGAATGTCCTGTATCTGACGGGAGTTCCCAATTCATCCGGTGCGGTAGACCGGGATAAGGGAATTCGAAATGTCCTGAAAAAGGATAAACGGGTAAACATCATTGCTGAATACAATGGTGAATTCACAGAAGAAAAAGCCGAGAGTATCATGGAAGACTGTCTCCTGGTATATCCCAATCTTCATGGTGTTATCTGTCAGAATGATCTGATGGCAGACGGATGCTGCAATGCACTGGAAGCTGCCGACAGACTCGGGGAAATTGCCCTGGTGGGGATCGATGGTCAGCGATCGGTCGTAGAACGGATTGCCGCCGGAGAAATCGATGGAACTGTCATCCAGTATCCGTCCATGATTCTGGATGCCGTATCCCGTATGGAGGAGGATCTGTCCGGCACTTACACAGGATCCTATCATTCATTTCAGGAAACCAATCCCATTGATCGTGGGAATGCTGCAGAGTATCTGGAGCAGAATTTGCCCTACTGACTCTGCCAATCGTTTCAAGGAGGAAGAATTTATGAAGAAAATCGTTGCATTGTTACTGGCTGGCCTTATGGCTGCATCTCTGACCGCTTGCGGAAGCAGTTCCTCTGCTAAGGAACCCGCAGCGGAGGCTCCCGCAGAAGAGGAACTGTTCTCTGATATCGACTTTTCCAGCTACAAAATGGTTGACATCTCCCATATGGTACAGGACGAAATGCCTGCTGACCCCGCTCTGAAGCTGCCCACTCTGGACTTCTTCAGCAAGCTCGACGAAGGCGCTCTTTATAACCTGGAAGTTATCAGCTACTGCCCTCATACCGGAACTCATATGGATGCTCCTCACCACGTTCTGAAAGATCAGGGAACGGTTGAGTCCATCGATCCTGAAATCCTGATCGGACCGGCTTGCATTATCCGTCTGGATGTTGAAGGCGACTACACCATCACGGTTGATGATATCAAGAACTGGGAAGCTGAAAACGGCGAGATCCAGGAAGGCGAAGGCGTTATGTTTGATACCAAACACGATCAGATCTGGGAAAGCGATCCTACCGGTTACATCACTGCTTATCCTCATCTGGAAGAAGCATCCGCTCAGTACCTGGCTGACAAAGGCGTTCGTTTTGTAGGATGCGAAGCGATCTCTCCCGATACTTCCGAACCTGTTTGCCACAAGATTCTTCTTGGCGCAGGCACTGAAGTTGTTGAGAACGTATGCAACCTGGATCAGATCGAAGCAGACCGCTGCTACGTTGTAGCTACCTTCGCAGCTGTTCAGGGCTCCACCGGTGTTTGGACCAGACTGCTGGCTTACTACAAATAATCATTATCACTTAACGGAATAGATTCTGGAACAACGGTTCCATGAGAAAAGCTCCCCATTATCGGATGATAACCCGATAATGGGGAGCTTTCTTTTCCTCTTCAAAAGGACGCGGCCGAGGCCGCGCCCTTCTATTTTTTTTGTTATACCGGATCAATCATATACTGTCTTGAATCCTGAACGATAACTCATAGATCCATTCCGCATTATGTTTGATATTTCCAATACTATTCAGCTTCTTCCACTGCCCATTCCTGGAACAGATCATCGTATACGGTATACTCATAGCCTACTTTGTTGGAAGTAGCTGCACCGCCGCGGCACTGCAGAGTATAGGTATCGCCGTCTTCCAGCTTCTTGGTATACACGATCTCGCCGTTGTCGTCGATGTACAGGTCAGGACCATAGTAAGCTTCGAATGCAAAGTAATATCCCTGCATACGAGTGGTGGAATGATCGCTTTCACCCCAGTAATAATAAATATCAGAGGTGTAACCGGTCAGACGAACGTTTTCTTTGATCCAT
>JAQXIM010000038.1 GCA_029007785.1 Clostridiales bacterium
ACCAGCATTTTTGTAAGAAAAAACTTCCACCCCGTGGAATTTAGTCCTACAAGGTGGAAGTAAGTCTTACAAAGTGGAATTAACTTTTACAAGTGACCCGCATGAAGAATTCTTCGGCAACAATTAAGCACTATTTGATAATCCTCTTCTTCTATGATAAGACAACTGAATTGTGCCCGATTGATAATCGGCTTTATATCCATGATCAGCTGAATTTCCTCCTCACTCAAATATGGTTTCAAAGACTGTCTCAGAGTTCCGGAAGAAAAGTGGATATCCTTTGGTGCGCCGCGCTGAATACAGGCGGCAAGAATTTCATGCCCAAGCAGAAGAACGGCTTCTCTCGGTTCATGCTGAATGACAGGAACACTAAGATGCCGCGATGACTGTTTTTGTTTATGACGAATACCATAACGATAAAAGATTCCAAAAAAAGTTAATGCAATCAAAAGAACAACAATCAAGGCAGCAATATAAGGAAATAGGGGATTCGATGTTTTTGAATTTCCGGAAATCTGGTTATTCCGTGAGTCTTCCATCGCATTATTACCACTGCCATGCCAATCAGTTTCCCTCATGTTTTTCCAATTTTCAGTTTTATCTTCATCTGTATCATCGGGATTTTCTGATACTTTTTCTGCTTCCGGAAGTGTTTCCGATATGGAATCCAATGATGATGAGGGTTCCATATCTGAAACCTCTGTTTCTTCCATACTGGAGATGGCTGACTCGCTGATGGTATTGTTAATAACCATATTTTCCGTTTGATCGGAAGAAGGCGTCATTTCCACGGGATACCATCCGAAATGATCCAGGTACACTTCTGTCCAGGCATGTGCTTGTTTTTGTGTTACGGTACATCTCCATTTCCCGTCTTCCGTGGCCTGGAAAGATGATGGTTCAATACGATATCCTTCTGCATAGCGGGCAGCTACACCGGCCATTCGAAGAATCAGCGTTCCGGCAGAAGCAAAATGCATACAGTATCCCTGATGATTTTCCAGCAAAAACCATTCCACCGCATCGGTTCCCTGGGGAACAGAACCAGGTGTCAGATTGTACTCTGCCTGCTGACTTAACAGTTCAGCCGTTTCTTTTGCTATGACAAGAGGATCCTGATCGGTATCAAAACTCTGTTCCTGATACCAGTCTTCTACTTTTTTAAGAGAGTTTTCAGGATATCTGCAATACCATTCCTCTACGAGCTGGGTATAGGATGAGGGATTGAGGGCAACATCAAATTCATTCCAATAATCATAAAATTCCGTCCCTTCCAATTCAAGAAGTGCTGACGGAAATGAATAAACTCCCAGCTGGTTATAATCACTTCCCGGAGTCAGATAAGCATCTCCCTGATATTCTGCAGAGCTTGATATGATATCCTGATACGGATGATACAGATAGCTGTCCTTTTCATTCAACGAAAGTACTTCCATGGAAGACACAGTAATTTCGGGGTTTTTGTCCCACGCTGCAGGATACCAGATTTTTTCCGGGTTCTGCTGAAGTGTATCCGGGAATTCTGATATTTCCAGAGAGCGCCAGGCATTATTTTCATAAATGCTTCCGGAAAAACCGCGAAGAAACAGGGAAACCTGTGGTTCCTGATCCAGTGTAACAATAAGAACTTCATCATCATCAGGCAGCAGTTCATCTCCATGATTCAGATCTCCGTTTCCTATCCCTGTATTTTGAGTCGGATCAGCAGAATGATTCGTCTGGTTTAAGGATGACAATTCACTGATCTGAGTCTGAATCATTTCTTTTGCCCGAAATGTCCATTGGGCTGGTTCAATACAAAATGTAACGAGGGTTCCAAACAAAAATGATAAGGTCAGAATCAAAACAGAACAAAGAAAAGGACGTACTGATTTGCGGCGTCCGGATAACAAGCAGGGAAAGAACTCATTTCTGCGAAGAAGTTCATAAAGAAAAGCACTGAGGAAAGTTCCAGGAAGTCCCGGACCTCTGGGAACCTGACCCACCAGCATCAAGCCGACGCAAACGATGAAAGGAGCGAACCATGGTGTCAGCACAACTCTTTTCTTGACAGTTTCTCTCGCCCCAAACCATACAAAGGGTATCGCAGCTGCCATGAATATGAGCAGACTTCCAGACCCGCTTTCTGCCCAATAATGATAAGGTTCCAAAAGATAATAATTTGTTCCATAATACTCATTCCAATAACGGATATAGATCTGAAAAAAATGGCAGAACGAACGAACCAGCTCCATCCGGCTATACCAGAAAACAGCTGCCATAATTAATAATCCAAACAGAAATATAATGAGTTTTTTTCTTGATTTTCCCGAAGAAATTATCGACGAAACAAGGGCAAGAAAAAGATAAATAATAAAAAGAGGGAAAAATCCGATTTTTTCCCCCGAAAAACAGGATACCAGATGTATAGCACTAATTGCCGGAATTACCGGGAAAAGACTTAGGATGATTCTGTCTATCCCGATTAATACATTCTGTCTTAATTTAATCATGAACAACTCCTTGAAACGGACCCAGTCTCTAAAGCTGTGTTTCAGATTCTGTTAAAAGACCTGCCCTTTTTCACTTAACAACCGGTGCCAGTCCGATTGATTCCATTTATTTATTGTTTCGCCGTGAAGCGAAAGGGAACCATCCAGATGCCAGCCGTATATTGCTGCATATTGACGATGAGGAAAATATGCCTGGAAATGATCTTCCGGTGAATAATCCCCGTCAAGATCATAAATAACAGATTCTGAGGGGGAAGATATTTTTTCTGCCAAAAGAATTTGGAGGTGATAAACGGCTTCTTCACTGTCTACTGCAATGATTCGATAATCCCCAATCGATTCCATCCATCCCACATCATGGCGGCATTTTTCCTGAACCAGGGCCATGGAAAAGGAAAGAATCAACGAACAAAAGCGATCGTAATCATTCTGGCGAATTCCCGGTTTTCCCATATCATCCACCAAAAAAAGGATGCGTGAGACATCCGGCTGACTCCATTCCTTTACAATAAGATTTCTTTTTCCTGTGCTGATTTTCCAATGAATCTGCTGAATACGGTCTCCGGGGCGATAATCTCTGAGATCAAATAATTCTGTATTATCATTGCCGGCCTGGTCCAGATACGAAGAGCTGTCTGTCCAGAAACTCCACACTTCATTTCGGATTTGAACACTGGCAGGATATATTTCCGGTAAAATCATATGAGAAAAAACGATTTTTTTACCGGAATGAATGAAAAAAAGACCTGTCATATCTGAAACTGACAATTTTTTAATCTCTATTTGATTCTCTCCCACATGAAGATCGAGATCTTCCACCAGATATTGCCTGGATTTTCCTGCTCCCAGAGAACAATCCCAGTGCCGGATCTCCAATCCGCCGGATGGGATATGCCGGATTCGTAAAACAATTCGTATTTTTGCAAAATGGAATGGTCCTTTGTTTGTCAGGATAAAACGAGCTTTTTCATCCTCATCCACAATCTGCCAGGTGAGGAACCGACTTCCCAGTAAAGTAAAAACATAAGACAGAACCGGAAAAATAAGGGTTACATTCATCAGCAGCGCAAAAGAGGGACATGGGTATAAGATGCAGCAGAATAACAGGCAGCAAAACCATAAGATCCAAATGAACCAACGTTTCATTCTCTTGTCCCCCGCATGCCGGGCATAGGAACCCGTTCCAATATATCCTGAATGATATCTGCTCTTCTCTTTCCCGTTGCCCTGGCCTGGGGTGTCAGTACGAGACGGTGGACTGCGACAGAAGGAAAGCAAAGACTGACATCTTCCGGTACGACATAATCTCGATGATCCAGGTATGCGATTGCTTTTGCCATATCGCAAAGAGATAATGTTGCTCTTGGACTTAATCCCAGTTCCAGATTTTCATGCTTTCGGGAACAGGCACTGAGCTCCACCATATAGGAATAAATATCATCGTGAATATAGACGGATTTTACCTCTCGATTCATTTGGATTAAAAGGTGGCGATCTACTACTGGCTGTATTTTTGACAGCGAACTGGTACGATCCTGCTTTAAAATCTGTATTTCATTTTCCCGATCCGGATACCCCAAAGATAAACATATCATAAAACGATCCAGCTGGGATTCCGGGAGCATCTGAGTACCGGCTGAGCCAACTGGATTTTGAGTAGCAATCACTACAAAGGGCTTTGGCAAATGCATTGTTTTTCCGTCAACCGAAATCTGTTTTTCCCCCATGGCTTCCAAAAGAGCAGACTGGGTTTTCGGAGAAGTCCGATTGATCTCGTCAGCCAGGAACAGGTTACACATGATGGGACCATCTTGAAACTGGAAATGTCCGGTTTCCGGATTATAAAGAGAAAAACCTACTACATCAGAAGGCATAATATCCGGAGTGAATTGGAGTCGTTTATACTCCAGCTGCATGGCTCTGGCAAAGGCCAATGCCATCGTTGTCTTTCCCACTCCCGGTACATCATCAAGAAGAATATTTCCGCCGGCAAGAATCGCTGCAGTGATCAGGCGTACCCGCTCCTCTTTTCCGACCATCATACGATTTACTTCCTGAATTATTTTGTCAGTATATTGTGAAAAAAGCATACTTATATCCTCTCCAATTTGTCTCCCTGTTTTCTGCAGATATATCATTCATTTGAAATGATAATGGGAATAGTCAGGTAATCGCAGTCGACAAGTTTCTGGTCTTTTTCCTGAGCAATATGATAAGCTGCACGCCAAAGATGCCATCCTTGAAAACGATATTCATAATCTGATGTCAAGGAAAAGGAAAAAAGAATGTGGCTGCTTTCTCCCCCACGAATATATACAAAGGAATTATTGTATTCATCTGTCACTTTTAAGGAAACGTAGTCCGAAAATTTATTCTCATCTAATTGAGGATAATCGGCCATCATAAAAGTGTCTGTTTCCGATAAGGATTCCGGCATGTCAGGAATCCATTGGAACGAAACTGTATTCAGATTCAAGCCTATTGTATTCTCCGTATTATTATAAACTGTTATCTGCAGAGAAGTAGTTTCCTCGAAAGCAGTATACCAATCGGTTATTTCCCAGGATAATGGTTCGATTCCTCCTGGCATAGTGGTATTCTGATCGATTTGATAAGAGTTTGGCTGAAGATCATCCGATTTTTCACCGATGGATGCTGCGGATTCAAATTTCCCTGAATCAGCAGGCAAATTCCCGTCCATCTGACAATTTTTTGCAGAATTTTCGTTTGGAAGAATTCCAGGAATCCGAGAAGCAATACAAATCAGAAAAACTGCTGCAGCCGTCCCGACAAGTGAATAAGTGAATCGTCGGTTTTTCTTTTTTCGCTTCTTTTCCTTTTCAAAAAGCTGATTCATATTATCTTCAAATTCACGAGAAAATACATGGGTAATTCTGCCATGAGAAGAAGGCAGGCGATCGAGTTCTTCCTGCTGAGCGGCAAGCAAAGCCTGTCTTAGTTTTTCTTCATTGGATAGATTCACGATTTCACTCCCTCCTTTTTTAATATTTCAGCCAATTGTTGTCTGGCGCGAAAAAGTCTTACTCGATATAGCCGGGGACTAATCCCCAGCAATTCGGCTATCTCTTTATCTTCCAGGTTATGCAAAAATTTATACTCCAATACAATGCGGTAATGATCTTTTAATTTCTTTATAGCAGCAACAAGTTCTTCTACCGTCTGTTTTTCCAATAACTGATCTAATACATCCGTTCTTGTTCCACCAATGATTTCTTCAATGGGTTCTTCCGTCTTTTGGCGTTTTCTCAATATATCAATCGCTTTATTCTTTACTATTGTTGCCAGAAAACTCTTTGTGGAAGCTTCAAAGGGATCTTCTATCTTATGAAGATGGCGCATCAATGCAATAAAAGCCTCCTGTACAGCATCCTCTGCCAATTGGGGATCCCTCAAAACAGAATTGGCAAGATACCACATCCAGGTTTTATATGTAGTATAAAGAATCTCAATTTTTTCACGTTCCGCATTGTCCTCCATTGCGGACAAAAACCATATCATTTATATTTACTCCATTCCTAATCATATAACGTATGGACTCAGGCAAAAATTACAAATAATTTGTTTTTTTTCAAAAAAATAAACTGCTGCTCCTGGGGAGAGCAACAGTTGAATTGCGTCTTATGTAAAATAATTACAATCCTGATCTTGCCAGCTTTTCACAGATCTTCCGAATCACTTTCCCATCAACTCCTGCTGCACTGAGACCAGGTGTAGAGTGGACAATCAATTTTCTGGATTCTCCACGATCTGTCAAAACAACAGACAGAGAAACAACACGCCCACCAAAATAAACACAGGTTCCTGTCCAAAAGCAGATGTCACTTCCATCCTGTTTCAATTCTGTTTTTTCAAGGACAGATTCGTAAGCCCCCAGGCACTCTCGGATTATGACATCTACTTTCGGCGCCAGAGTTTCAAAACATTCTTCATAGTCTTTTTCCAAATATGCCATATGCAATTCCCTCCGCTTGGCATAAATTGTATCATAATTAGTTGAGAAAGGCAATAAATTCTTGAATTCAGCGAAAAACTTCCTGGATTATTCGTTCTTTTTTTAACTGTATCCGAAACATTTATTTGTGAAATCTTTATTATTTTACTGAAAACAATGACAATTCTTGCATTCAGTGGAAGAATGAGATAAAATAATTGCGTATTATAAACGAAAACGTCGCCATGCCTTGTGTTACATTCCATTGGCATGAGAGGGAGCAATTATGCAGTTGAGTCTTCTGTTAGCAAAGCAAATCATTTCGATGGCACTGATTGTTTTACTGGGCTGTTTACTGGTAAAGAAAGGATTCTTTGATGAAAAAGCCACCAGTGTCATCGCCAAACTAAATCTCAGTATTATTGCACCCTGTGCGATTTTTCATTCTTTTCAAATGGAATTCAGTATGGAAAAACTGACCGGACTGGGAGCAGCTTTCCTTGCTGCCATATTGATTCACATATTATTCATTGCTGCCGAGTTCATATTGAGGAAGCCCTGCAATTTATCACCGGTAGAATCTGTCTCTGTTATCAATACCAACGGTCTGAACCTGATTCTTCCGTTGATTATGGCTACCCTGGATTCTGAAATGATTTTCTATTGCAGTGCTTTTGTTGTAGTACAGACAATAATACTTTGGACATATGGTTTGAAACTCATCAGCGGTGAACCGAAAATACATTTGAAATCCCTTTTGAATCCCAATATTGTTGCCATTCTTCTGGGATTTCTGTTCTTTCTGTGTCACATCACTTTTCCGGAAATATTAGATACCTCTATAAAGAATATTGGCGACATGGTTGGTCCTCTCAGTATGCTGGTGATTGGTATGCTCATGGGACCGTTGGATTTGAAAAAAGCCTTTGGTAACATAAGAGTTTATCTTACAGCATTTATCCGTCTGATTCTGTTTCCCATTCTGTCCGTTCTGCTTATTCGTTATTCCGGATTGCTGAAGATTCATCCTATGGCTGAACAGATCTATATGGTTACCATGTTGGCTGCCGCTTCCTGCAGTGCTGCCTCCATTCCTCAGATGGCTCAGGTATATGGAAAAGACGCTGAAAGTGCGAATTACTCCAGCATGCTTAACGTTGTTATTTTGGCCTTCAGCATTGTTACCCTGCCTTTTATAATTTATATCTATCAAATGATACTCTAGTCATAAAAAGTGCTCTTATAGGATTTCAGGATCCTGTAAAAGCACTTTTTTTACATATTATGCCGGCACTTTCTTTTTATACTTTTTCTATCGCTGCCAGAGCTGAGGCTCATATCCCAATTCTTTCAGCATTTGCAAATCCGTTTCTATCGTGATTCCCGATGTTGTCAGCATATCTCCGGAAATGGCTGCATTTGCGCCGGAACAAAAACAGGATCTTCCTTTATCAGAAAGAAGACCGCGTCCTCCGGCCAGTCGTATCGAGGCATCCGGGACAAGAAAACGAAATACTGCCACAATTCTCCTCATTTCGTCCTCACTTAAAACAGGAAGAGATTCAAAAGGTGTTCCGGGAATAGGATTCAGCATGTTTACCGGTATGGAACGGATTCCCAATTCGCGAATCATCAAAACAAGATCAATCCGGTCTTCCATCGTCTCTCCCATTCCCATAATTCCTCCGCTGCAGACATTCAGGCCGGATTCTTGTGCCATTTTTATGGCAGCAATCTTATCATCAATGGAATGCGTCGTGCAAACTTGAGGAAAATAACGACGAGAAGTCTCCAGATTATTGTGCACCCGACTCACACCTGCTTTTTTAAGCTTACTGTATGAGTTCTCATCCAGCAGCCCCGCCGAAACACATACCTCAATGGAGCCTTCCTGACGAATTTGACTCACTGTGAAACATAACTGATCAACTTCTTTTTCACTGAGACGTTTTCCAGAGGTAACAATGGAATATCGAAGAACACCACGTTTTTCCAAATTCAAAGCCTGCTGCACAACAATATCTGAAGGCAGCATCGGATATGATTCTACTTTTGTGGGATAAAACGATGATTGAGCACAATATTTACAGTCTTCCGAACATTTTCCGCTTTTTCCATTAATGATGGTACAAAGATCAAAACCATTCTTACAAAAATGATATCGAATCTCATTCGCCGCTTTGCAGAGTTCTTCCAGAGGCATTTCTGCCAATTTCATACCTTCGTCCTTGTTCAGTAATTCACCTTGAAGTACTCTTTCTTTAAAACCCTGAATTGTTTCCTGATTATTATTTTCCATTTTATCCAGCCTTTCTTCCTGAAAATCCTACAACACAGAACAAGTCTTCTTATTTACATGAAATACATGATGTTGGGATCAAAAGGATTGTACCCCATAATATAAAAGGATTTCTCCGCGTTTCACGTTCCCGAAATCCAGGAAACATTCTCTTTATATCCATCATGGCTTATATGTATTAGTATATCTTGTTCATTATACAATGTCAACCTAACATGAATACAAGTTTACATTCGAAGTACAATCCATTTTAACTGAAAAAAGAACGGATTTCGAATGTTTGAAGCGATTTTGAGAGTGAAAAGCACGAAGAATCGATATGAGGTTCATTTGTCGGGAAACTCATTACATACAAAAATAGATATTTGCATACTTTGGTTCGATTTATATCTTGATATTTAGATGGTATTTGGATATGATTAATCAAAATAAATCATGTAAGGAGGCACTTCTATGAAAAGCGTTATCCTTTCATCTAAAAAAATGGAAGAAATTTTAAAAAGCAACAAAGAATCCGAAGAAATGAATCATGACGCAGAAATAAATGAGACGGGGATTCTGGCTTTGACCACACTGGCCGGAGAACTTTTATTGAAAAACGGCAGTGAAATATTTCGTGTTCAGGATACTATTTTACGTATTCTTGACGCATGCGGCTGCACCAATCGTCATGTTTATGTTCTATCCAATGCAATTTTTATTTCTCTCAACGAGGGAATGGATGACCCTTGTACTGCAATACGATACGTTCCTTTAGGTACGGTTAATCTTTCCCGGATTGCAGAAATCAACGAGATTTCCAGAGGTCTGTGTGAAGGCAGATTTACCAGAGATGAAGCCATGAGGAAGCTGGAGAAATGCAAAAAGCCCTGGTCTGGTAATCCTTTGTTTATGACGATTGCCTGTGGTATCGGAGCCGGCTCTTTCAGTATCTTATTTGGCGGTGGGTTTGCAGAAGGTTTTGTCAGTTTTTTTATCGGTTTTTTTCTTCAGGTAATGCTGATCGGTCTTCAGCGTACACAGATCCCACCTTACCTTATTAAGATTCTTGTTAGTATCTTTATTCCGCTGGGCGCATTTCTGCCCTTGGCGGCCGGTTTTTCCTTAGCTTTCGATAAAATTGTAATCGGTTCCATTATACCTCTCGTTCCTGGATACGTATTCACAACCAGTATCCGTGATTTCTTTAATTCGGATTATTTATCTGGTATCATCCATCTGATTGATTCAATCCTAACGGCTGTCTGTATTGCTGTTGGAGTTGGTTTGGCTATCGTTTTGATCCAGAGATTGGGAGGAGGAATTTATCTATGATTCTGCAATATGTGATTCACCTGATTGCATCCATGATCGGTACCATTGCTTTTTCCATCTTATTCTACGTTCCAAAGAAACAATATCTTTACTGTGGACTTACCGGTGCCATTGGATGGATAATATACTGTGCGCTGAATGATTTGGGATTCAGCCTGGCATTTTCCAACTTTATTGCCACTCTTGTGCTTACAGTTTTTTCCCGTGCCATGGCAATCATCCGAAAAACACCGATTACCGTTTTTCTGGTTCCGGGAATTTTCCCTCTGGTTCCTGGAGCCGGCATCTACTATACCGCTTACTATATTTTTATGAACAATCCACAGCAAGCGGGAGTAAAAGCTCTGGAAACAGTAACCGTGGCCGGAGCGATCACTTTAGGAATTCTGATTGGCTCCATTCGGCTTTCTCCAAATCCCAATCATAGAACAAATATTTCTTAGTCTAAAAAAAGAGTTCCGCTCGCGGAACTCTTTTTCTTTCATTCTATTTGACAAGACGGGAAATCTGGCGAAATGTGTCGGTGCCTGCCTGTTTGAGCAATTCAAAAAGACAAGACTCTGCTGTTGTAAGAACGGCTCCGGCCTGCTCCATTCGGCGAAGGGCAATTTCCTTATCGTAGGAATTTCGTGAAGCAATGCAATCCGCAGCAACAAAAACAGAATAACCTGCTTCCATCAAATCCAGAGCCGTCTGAAGAACACAGATATGGGCTTCCACTCCCAGAAGAAGAATCTGACGGGACTCACCCATTCCGTCCAGATAAGTACGGATTTTTTCATCACGATAACAGCTATACGTAAGCTTATCGAAATAATCGGTAAGCTGTCCGGCTTCCATGAGTTCCGATTCCGTCATGCCCAGACCTCGTGTATATTGCTGACTGACAAGTACAGGCACTCCCAATATGTTAAGGCCACGGAGCAGAATTTTAGTCTTTTCCGTCACTTGCTGACGATCGGCCATGGGAGGCATCAGCTTTTCCTGCATATCAATCATGATCGCAATGGTCTGTTCCTTCATCATTTCCTGTCGTTTCATTACCCTGTCGTTTCTCTCTTTCTTTTTCTTCCCGTTTTCTGCGGCTGAGGATTCCGCCGATTTTCCCGGATTCTCTGGCAGACAAACTCCGCCATCCCTGGTGAATTACTTTATCGTAAACACCAATTTCCTCAGCAATCTCCAGTTTTCTCTCTTCATGCTCTGTCAAATTAGCCAAATCCGGCAGCTTTACTTTCTTTCCCATGTTCAAAATCTCTCCTTCTGCAAAACTGCATTCAGAAATGATGAATCATTCTATACAGTCTTCCAATCTCGAAACAATTTTTTCATGAATCAAAACCTTATTCCCGAAAACATTTCGATAATGATAGGATGGACAGATGAGAGATTTTCATACCATGAGATAAGACTTTTATTTTGCCATACGGTAAATTTCTTCAATATCCGGGATATCCAGCTTCCGGAATCCTCCGATGGTGCGTTTTCCGAAGAAACTGCATTTCAATGCCAGTTCTGAAATCTGTTGATCCGTAAGATCCACACCAAGTTCATGAATATTGGTGGGCATATCAATGGAACGATAGAAATCTTCCACGGCAGCAATTCCAGCCAATGCTATTTCATCATCTTCACCAAAGCGATAGGGAATACCCATGACATTGACAGCAAACTGTACGAAACGGGAAGGCTCCTGCTTATATACGTATCTCGCCCAGCTTCCCCAGACAGCAGCCAGACCTGCTCCATGGGCCACATCAAACATTCCGCCAAGTTCATGCTCAATCTGATGGCAAGCCCAGTCACCGGATGTACCGCAGCCGGTTAATCCGTTATGAGAAAGACTTCCAGCCCACATCACATTTGCTCTTGCTTCATAGTTTTCAGGATCCTTCATTAGAATTCTGGCAGATTTCATGACGTTCTTCATCAATGTTTCAGCAAATCCATCTGTAATTTCTGTGTGTTTTTCATGGGTAAAATAGCGTTCCATGGTGTGCATAATAATATCAACACAACCACAGGCAGTCTGGTATGCAGGAAGTGTATAAGTCAGTTCCGGATTCATGATGGCAAAACGGCAGCGACAAAGATCACTGTTGTATCCGCGTTTCAGGCCGCCTTCCTCTTTTGTAATAACGGAAGAATCGCTCATTTCACTGCCGGCAGCAGCAATCGTAAGAACGGCTCCAACCGGGAAGCAGCCGGTTGCCACCGATTTTTTCTCATAAATTTCCCATACATCAAAATCATTGGCCAGACCGTAGGCAATGGCTTTGCTGGAATCAATCACGCTTCCGCCGCCTACAGCGAGAATAAAGTCCACATTTTCTTTCCTGCAAAGTTCGATTCCCTCATAAACTTTGGAAAGCCGAGGATTGGGAACAACTCCGCCAAGAGTAACATAGTCTACGCCTGCCTCACGAAGAGATTCCTCGATTCTGGCAAGCAGACCGGTGCGGATCACACTTCCACTGCCGTAATGAAGAAGAACTTTTTTGCAGCCCTGACTCTTTACCAAAGAACCGGTTTGTTTTTCTGCATCTTTACCAAAAACTACTTTGGTTGGTGTATAGTACTGAAAGTTAAGCATAGGGTCTCCTTTCTGTTTCATCCATCGGGTATTTCCATACCGATCCGAAATAAACCAGATAATATTTTTATTCAGAAAAACAGAATTTCTGAGTATTCTTAGCATCTCTGAAATTCTAAGAATATCATACCATATTTTTCAGATTTAGAAATATTTTTTCTGATTTTTTTCTTTTTCAACCGTAGAATATGTGAACATACTTTTCGAATGATTCATTACGAAAATATTCAAATTATTCATAATGAGAATACTCTTCCAATTATCCAGAATGAAAATTCTACTGAGTCAGGCAGATTAATCAAGACGAATCGCACGATTCAGGCTGAAAGAATAAATCCACTTTTCTTTAACCTTTTGATTTCTGGACTGTTCCAGAGCTTTGGCATAATCACGCAGCTGTGGACGATACTTATCTGCCAGATACCGTTCGCCTTCTTTTCCAAATACCCGATCGGTTTTATAATCCCATAAAATAAGTTCGCCGTCTTCTTCCAGGAAAGCATCAATAATTCCCTGAACCAATATGGGTTCGTCGGCCATGGCAGAATCCTTCTGTTCGGGATAAATCTCGCTGTAAGGAATGCTCATGACAAAGGGCTGCTCCCGGTACAGCTGACCGCGGGCTGCTGCTCTTCTCATCTTCTCCCCCAGCTCAGACTGATAAAACTTGCATAAGGAAGGAATGGAAATCATTTTTCTCATTTCCGGATCAAGAATACCTTCTTCTGTCATCTGATCCAAACAGCCGGCGATTTGCCTGGGATTTTGTCCCTCTTCCACCGGTATTCGTTCCAGCACACGATGATAGGCCGTTCCAAGACTGGCGCCGCCTGGTTTCGCCATTCCTGCAGAATTATCTTTTATGGATTCGATTCCCTCCATATCAGAAATACCATTTTCCTCCATATCAGAAATACTATTTCTATTCCAGATTTCGGGCCGTACAGCCATCTCTTCCTGCTGTTTTCTTTCCGATACCGTCAAAACAGTTTTTTGGTGAATGGCCTCCTGCCAGGGGTAACGGAATGATTTTTTCTTTGCCCAGAAAGCCTTCACATTTTCATCCAATTCGGATAAAAAACCTTCTCTCAGCCATTTCGCTTTTTTCTCACGGTCTGCTGCCTGACGAAGGATCTCCGAATCCAGTAATTCTTCTGCTGAAAAGATCTGAAATTCCGGTAACTCTTCATGACTGCTTCCCTGAGCCAGCCAGATCCAATCCAAATAAGAAGATGCCCGATTCAAAATAACGGGAGAAAGATGTTGATTTGTGCTTTCCATTGTTCCATGAATATCAGAATCTTCGCAAATCTCCCGCCAGAGATTTCCTATCTGAATTTTTTCCTCCATTCTGGATAGAGAGGATGTGGTTCCCACACAGATAAGCTTTTCTTTTGCTCTGGTTAATGCCACATAAAGAATCCGAAGTTCTTCTCCCCTGGTTTCTTTTTCCTGATAATCTGCCACAAAATGTTTCCAGATGGTAGGAATACGGATTCGTTCCTTGGGATCCGTATAATCGCAGGCCATACCCAATTCTTCATGAACGAGAATCGGCTGACGGCTGTCCTGAAAATTAAAGCTTTTTCCGAGACCGGCTGCAAAGACCACCGGATACTCCAGACCCTTGCTTTTATGAATACTGGTAACACGAATCAGATTTTCATTTTCAGAAAGAACGGAAGCTTCTCCAAAATCAACCTCATATGTCTGCAGCTTTTCGATATACCGGAGAAAATGAAAAATTCCATGATAAATGGTTTCCTCATAGGAACGGGCTTTTTCCATCAGCATTTCCACATTCGCCAGGCGAACTGCACCGTCCGGCATAGCAGCCAGAATTAATCGATATTCTGTTTCTTCCAATATATTTTCAAAGATTTCAGCAATAGAGGTATAGACAGCCATTTTTCGATATCGTTTCAGAACCGATTCAAAGTACTCCCATTTTTCCCTTAGAATTCCCTGGGCTGAAGCATCGCGACAGCGAAGATAGAAATCTTTCTTTTCTGTACCGGCAGCGATCAAGGCAAGCTCCTCCTCGGTATAGCCAAAAAGCGGAGAATGCAGCACGGATACCAGTGGAATATCCTGACGCGGATTATCAAGAATCTTCAGAAAATTTAATAGTATCTGCACTTCTACTGCCTGAAAATATCCTTTTTTTCTTTCTGCATGGGCCGGGATTCCTTCCTGATTCAGAATTCCGGTAATTGTATCCGCCCAGCCGTCCATAGTTCGAAGAAGAATAACCATGTCCCTGTATTGAACGGGACGATACTCTTCTTTACCAATATCCCAGACAAGAAATGGTGATTCGGGATTCATCAATTCCCGGATCTTTTTTGCCATCAGACGACCTTCCAATTCCGGATCTTCCACATCCCAACCCTGAGAATCTGCCAAAAGAAGTTCCATTGAAGGATCCGGCTGGGGATAGGAGGCCCCGTACCGAAGCTCTGCCTTATCATCGTAGTTCACGCCTCCCAACGACTCACCCATGAGTTCATGGAAGATATGATTTATCTGACGGAGGATTTCCCTGCGGCTTCGGAAATTCTTACTCAAATCAATTTTTCTTCCGGACTTCTCATGACTCTGATAGGAATAACAATGATATTTTTCCTGAAAGAGCTCCGGTTTTGCCATACGGAATTTGTAAATGCTTTGTTTCACATCACCAACCATGAAAAGATTCGGCTCTCCTCTGCGTTCCCCGGAAAGGGAGGTGAGAATCCATTCCTGAACCTGATTGCTGTCCTGATATTCATCGATAATGATTTCCCGGAAATGTTTTCCCAGTTCGTCTGCCAAAGGAGTGGGAATCGTTTTCCCATTTTCCCGGTGAAGGAGGAGATCCAGGGCCCAATGTTCTATATCTGAAAAATCAGCCAGGTTCTTTTCCATTTTTATCTGCTGGTATGATTTTCGAAAGCAAAGGGTGATTTCTGCCAGCATTCTGCAATCCTCTTCCGTATGAAGAATGTACGATGCCATTTCCTCCACAGAACCGAAAACGTATCGTTTCGATAAAAGAGTAACCCCTTCTTTTACCTGATCTCGCAGCTCTGACATAAGATTTTTTCTGTTTTCATCTGCCTGAGCTTTTTTGGAAATAACCGGTTTTCGAACAAAAGTGACATTTCCCAAAGCATCAAGAAATCCATCCAGATCAGAAGCATCGAGACATAACTGAAGCTGACCGGCATCGGACAAAAACATGGTTTCGTATTTATCCAGTCCCAATTCCTCCCGGCAGACCTCTGCGCCCCAGACAGCCAGTTCTTTCCACTGACTTACCTGATTCCGCAGTTCTTCTTCCATACGATCAGCCCAGACAAAAGAAGATACAGATATCTTCTCATCAGAATTATCCTGCGGAAAGGAACCTGTTTCCTTTAGAACCTGTTTTCCCAGTTGATTCAGCCATTCTTCCGGCCAGGGAGAGCTTTCAGAATAGAAATAAACCTTTTCCACCAGTTCCCGAACGCGAACATCTCCTTTACCCGATGCAAAAGAATCCATGAAATGAAGAAATTCTTCCCGGTTCTCCTGATAATACTCATCCAGAACCTTCTCCATTACTTCACCTCGGAGAAGCTTTCCTTCTCCTTCTTCCAGAATTCGGAAGTCAGGATCCAGATCCATGAGATGAAAATAGTTTTTCACAAGCCACTGACAAAAACTGTCTATGGTACAGATATGTGCCTGATCCAAAAGGTAAATCTGACGTTTCAGAGAGGTATCCCATGGTCTGGACTGCCAGGCTTCTTCCAGTTTCTGTCGGAGCCGCTCTTTCATTTCTCCGGCTGCTGCTCTGGTAAAAGTAACCACCAAAAGCTCAGATACCGAGAGAGGTTCTATGGGATCCAGAATCTGATCGAGAATATGCTGAACCAGTACAGCTGTTTTTCCGCTGCCGGCAGATGCTGCTACCAGAATGTTTTCGTTTCGGGACTTAATTACCTGCTGCTGTTCCGTCGTCCACTGTATCGCCATGGCTCTCCTCCTCCATTTTTTTCCAGATTTCTTCCTTCTTTAATTCTCTCGTTTTGTTGTAGTGATAACCATCGATTCGTGGATCAAATTCACAGATTCCGGCAAAAGAACAATAATCACAGCCGGTATGACCTTTTTTCTTATAGGGATAAGAGGAAATATTTCCATCAAGAATTTCACGTCCAAACTGACGAATTTTATGTCTCACATATTTTTGCAGCTGACGGAATTGATCTTCCGTCGCTTTATCACCGGTTACTGCTTTCTGATGTTCCAAAGGGGCACCGCCGTGAGACAGTCCACGGAAAGTTAATTCCCGCAGCATTTTTTCTTCCCTCTTCTCTTTTGGAATCATGGTCTCCAGTTCCATGAGGGGATCCTCTACGGTATAGTAATACATGCCTGCCGGAACCGCTGTTTTACCAGGATACTTGACGGAAGCATATTCCATGGCAGCATTCATATAAAGAGGAAGCTGGAGCTGGAGTCCCTGATATACGGCATTGAGATCAAAACGGGAAGCTGATGTCTTATAATCAATAATTCGAAGATAAACCTTATCCTCTTCCATATATATATCCAGCCGATCCACAATTCCGCGAAGAATCATCTGTTCTTCCTGGGAAAGCGGGATTTTCATGGAGGAGGATGTCCATCCATCGAAATACAATTCCATGGCTTCCGGTCGGAAATCTTCTTCTGACAGCATACGACAAAGAGCCCAGATGGTTCTTCCCGCAATTTCTTTCCATCGATGCTTCAGATAGCGATTACCGGCACTTTCGTCCATGATATCAAAATTACCCTCCTGAGAAGCCCTCAGATAGGAATCTTCCAGTATTTCCTCCCTTTCTTCCTCCGTCAGTTCACGGAAGGATACATGACGTTTTCTGCAAAGAGTGAAAAAGATTTCCAATACTTTATGGAAGAAGCTTCCCCGATCAGAACCGGTGAACTCATGAGTTCGCCGTTCTGTCAATCCCAGTCCATATTTCAAAAACTGAGCATAAGCACAGGATGCATACTGTTCCATCCTTGTTACACTTCCAATCAATTCATTTCCATAAAGAATTACAGCTGTATTTCTGGAAATCGAACTTCCTTCATAGACGGTAAAGGAAGAATCCAGGATTCTCTTCATTCGGTCCGGATTCTTCTCCTCATACAAACATTGAGCCAGATTCCAGATCTCCCCGGACTCTTCCTTTTTAAGAGAATCCATATGAGACGCCATGGTTTGCCAGGCACTGGAGACTGTGGTAATCTGATCCCATAC
Source organism: Clostridiales bacterium (assembly GCA_029007785.1). GTDB lineage: Bacteria > Bacillota > Clostridia > Lachnospirales > Lachnospiraceae > UBA3305. The sequence continues at coordinate 17,926 of JAQXIM010000038.1, forward strand.
ATCCCGCTTCTCTCCATCCTGAATGGTAAATTCGGGAAATACCATTTTCAGATAGCGACTCAAATAGGATGGCTTTTGAGAAGAGCCATCCATTCCCAATTTGCTCATGGAAAGATAGAGTCTGCAGGAAGGTTTCGTAAATAAGGTATACAGATAAAAGCGCTCTTGTCCCGATAATGTTTCAGCCGACGGTGCCATATTCAGATGAGATCGCAGCAGAATATCTCGTTCTTCTTCCGATAAGATTCCGCCGGAAACGGGAGGTTTCGGAATTTTACCATCATTGAAGCCCAAAACAATCAGCACACGAATATTGGTGAGACGGCTTCGCATAACGTCTCCGGCAATGACCTGATCCAGGGTTGCCGGAATCATACCAATACGAGCCTCAGAAAGGCCTGCATCCAGAATTTCAGAAAACTCCTGCCAGGTTATCTTTTCATCTCCAAGTAAGCAATCCATTTGACAGAGAATATCATCCAAAAAATCATAGACTTTATGATATTCTTCTTTTAAAACAGTTTTTTCCAAAGGCAGCTCATCTGCCATCTGTTCCATTTGTTCTCTTCCCCGGACGAGTTCCATCATCCGGCAAATCGCTTTCGTTTTTTCCTTTACCGTGATATTATTCGATTTTTCCAATTCTAAAAGAGGAGAAAGACTAAACAAAAATTTTTCACGGTTCTTGTTAATTTCCTGGATATCATCTGCTTCCTCTTCGGAAACTTTCTCCCAGTTTTGCTCCCACTGCCTGCGGCCGCGAATTCCCCAGGCAAGGCAATACTGATCCAATAAATCCGTTTCTTCCTGAGTCAGAACGGAGAGTCCGCTCCGAAGACAGCGGAATACAGCTTCATAGGAAAATCCATTCTCTAAAGTCTGAACAGCACTTCTTATATATTCCACCAGCGGATTTCCAAGAATGCCTTTTTTGCGATCAAGAAAAATGGGAATGCCGGCCCGACGGAATGAGCTTTCCAAATAAGGACGGTATTCCTCCAGATCACCTGTCACCACTGCAATTTCCCGATACCGATATCCATTCTGAATCAGCTGATGAATCAATGATGCTGCGTAATCTGCTTCTTCTGATGGATTTCTCATCATCATGGCAGAAATATGATGGATTTCTCCTGACATTTTGCATGGATTCTCCGGTCGGAGAAATCCTTCAGCCAAACAAATCAGTTCCTGGGACTCATAACGATGCATCTTTGTCAGAAAGACTGACTGAGATGAAATTCCTGCCTGTGATGCCAATTCATTGCAGGCAGAAATGGCAGTCCGGCTCATATAAAACAGATCTTCTTCCCTCATATCCTTCTCTGCCTCTTTCTCAGGAAGAAGAAAGGCCATGGAAATAGAATCGGCCTTCAGAAATATGGTCTGAAGAATCTGAAATTGTACGGAAGTAAATCCTGTAAAATTGTCAAAGGCTACCACCGCATGGTCAAGATAGGATGAACGGGGCAGAACCGATGCCAATCGTGGAAGCAGTTCCTCGGCCACCATAGAATCCTTCCCAAGTGCTTCACGAAAGGAATGATAAATGATTTCCAGATCATGAAGCTTATGATTCAACAAAGGATATTCGGTCAATTCCTTCTTCCGTTCATTCAAATCCTTCTCTGTGATTCCATATTCATAGAATTCTGAAAGAATACCCATAAGACGACTGATAAAACCAGGTTTTCTTATATTTCGGCGGAAAACGGATAATTGGCCGCTTTTCTCCTGAGAAATTTTCCGAAGCAGCATATTTTTTCCCAATTCGGTTAAAATCGGTGGATTTTCCTGCCCCAAGTCATTAAAAACACGATGGGCCAGACGCTCAAAACTCAAAACATCAATATTCAGAACCGCATGGCGGGGATGAAGTCTTACCACATCCCTTTGCGTCTGCATGGTAAACTGCTCCGGAACCAGAATCACATGACGCTGATCCGGATGAGATTCTGCAGAAGCAATCAGATCTGTCAGAAGTCTTGTTGTTTTCCCCGTACCCGGTCCCCCTAAAAGATATGTTAGTGACATGAAAAACCACCTTTCTTACATGAATTGCAAAAATACTGCTGCTCTTTTTATATGTGATTTCCGTCTTCTTTGAATTTATTCTTCGTTCATACATGGTAGTATACCATAAAACATGGAAAAAGGCATCTTCACTGCTCCTTCCAAGAAACATAAGATGCCTTTTCTTCTATTCTGTTATCCGGTGCATCCATTTAAAGAATCATCCAGCCAGGTATCTTCTTCTGTTAGTTTCCGGCGGAATATACGACACTGATTTTCCGGAAGCTTCGATTGATGGAACTTAAACAAAGTGTAACCATCCTCATCCATGCCCAGAATTTCAATTTTTCCTTCGGGATGGCTCAGTGCAAAGCGAACTGCTTTGCCGAATCCATTCTGCATACTTTTTGCCTGATCTACAATACGAATTCCTTCCTGAATGGGGATCTGAAACTGTCCTTTCACTCCGGTAACCGGACGACATTGGAAAAGATAATAAGGAACTACACCGATCTGTGTTAAGTGAGATAAAAGAGCCGCAAGTACATCCGGATCATCATTTACACCTTTCAGCAGCACTGTCTGATTGCGGATCTGTACTCCACGTTCCATCATACATTGAAGAGCACGAATGGAATCTTCTGTGATTTCTCTTGGATGATTAAATTGAGTAACGATGTAAATGGATTTCTTTTTAGCATAAGCTGAAAAAATCTGAAGAAATTCCGGATCATCATAGATTCTTTCCGGCAAAGTTATCGGAACGCGAGTGCCAAAACGAATATAATTAAGCTGAGGAAGGGACGTCATTTCCTTCAAATATCGTTCAATAATGTCATTGGTATTCAGAAAAGCATCTCCTCCGGAAATCAATACATTATTAACCTCCGGATGGGCCCGGATATAAGCAACCGCTTCATCCACTCTTTGATTTAATGCTTCTTTCGAAAGTCCAACCATTCGCTTTCGAAAACAATGACGGCAATACATGGCACAACGGTTGGTGGAAAGCAGCAAAACCGTTTCTTTATATTTGTGCTGAAGACCATCCTGCTTTGTGTTTGTCTCTTCTCCGCTGGTATCCGGAGATCCTCCATCGTCAAATTCCTGAAAGGAGGGAATACACATTCGTGCGATGGGGTCATTGGGATCTTTAGGATCAATCAGCGAGAAATAATAAGGGGTAATCATCATAGGATATTTCTCAATTACCTTAGCACAGGCAGCTTCTTCCTCCGAACTCAAATTCAAAATCGGTGCCAATTGCTCTGCGGTTCGTATGCTTTTTCTTAATTCATCTTGCCATTTCATACAAGCCACCTCTTTCTTATATTTATCTCATATATATAATTAATGCTATCATATTATATTTTTAGATACAATTAACAAACCGTGGACGAAAGATTAAATTTCTGAAAACTTTTCATATAGAAAGACTATTCATTTGCCGTAGTTATCGATTGTCATATCGGGACTTGAAGCTGCATACAATGAAGAAAGGAAGGGAGGCTATCATCCATGAGTTCTCGCACCAATATTATCGTTCTCCGCCTGAAAGAAATCATCTATACTCTGATTTTCCTTGCATTTGCAATCTTCCTTGTTTATTTGATGATTCATATGTTCAAAGATTCAGAAGAACCTTCATTAAATACATCCTCTCTTTACAAACCTGGAATTTATACTACAGAAATGAGTCTGGGAAATCATACGGTGAATGTGGAAGTGACAGTAGACGAAAATCATATCAATGGTATTTGCTTTACTAATCTGTCTGATTCTGTCACTGCCATGTATCCTCTTATGGAACCAGCCATGGAAAATCTGGAAAGTCAGATTCTATCGGCTCAAAATCTTGAAGATATCAGCTATGATGAAGGAAGCAAATATACTTCTTCTGCCCTTCTTGCAGTGATCGAGGAAACTCTTGCGAAAGCAAAAAAATAATGAAAAAGCTCCCTTTCTCAGAGATGCAGTCCGGTATCCTACCCATTACTGCTGCTCTCTGAAAAAAGGAGCTTTTTATTATTTATCGATCGATTTTCTTAGTATGGAGCATATCTGCCCATTCTTATACTATCATGTATTTTCATGAAGGCATGAAAACATAGAAACATGAAGGCATAATCCTTTTAGACTTATATAAAAGGATATTAGTGGTGGAACAGACGAATGCCAACAAAGGACATTATCATATCGTAACGATCACAGGTTTCAATTACATTATCATCACGAACGGAACCGCCGGCCTCTGCCACATATTTTACGCCGCTCTTATGAGCTCTTTCGATGTTATCACCGAAGGGGAAGAATGCGTCGGAACCAAGAGCAACATCACTCATATGAGTTAACCATTCTTTTCTTTCCTCACGGGTAAACTCTTCCGGTTTTTCCGTAAATACATTCTGCCAAGCACCATCACGAAGTACATCTTCACAATCATCAGAAATATATACATCGATGGCATTGTCGCGGTCAGGACGTCTGACATCTGCCTTAAAAGGAAGATTCAGTACCTTAGGATTCTGACGAAGGAACCAGTTATCTGCCTTATTGCCGGCAAGACGAGTACAATGAACACGAGACTGCTGTCCGGCACCAATACCAATGGCCTGTCCTCCCTTTGCATAGCAAACAGAGTTGGACTGGGTATATTTCAGAGTAATCATAGCAACCATCAGATCACGAATTGCACTCTCGGTCATATCCTTATTCTTGGTGGGAATATTATTCAGGAACATTTCTTTCGTAATCTTATAATCATTCCGCTTCTGCTCAAAGGTAATACCAAATACTTCCTTGGTCTCCAGTTCTTCAGGACGATAATTCGTATCCATCTTCATAACCAGATAATTACCTTTTCTCTTTCCTTTCAGAATCTGAAGGGCTTCTTCCGAATAGGAAGGAGCAATGACACCATCAGATACTTCACGGGCAAGGAAAGAAGCGGTTGCAGCATCACACTCATCGGAAAGGGCAACGAAGTCACCATAAGAAGACATACGATCTGCTCCTCTTGCTCGAATGTAAGCGATGGACATGGGAGTAAGTTCAACACCTTCAACAAAATAAATCTGTTCTTCAACGGGACTGAGCGGCACCGATACAGCAGCGCCGGCGGGGCTTACATGCTTGAAGGAAGCAGCTGCCGGAAGTCCAGTGGCTTCTTTCAATTCCTGAACCAACTGCCAGCTGTTGAAAGCATCCAGCAAATTAATATAACCAGGCTTTCCGTTCAATACTTCAAAGGGAAGATCTCCCTCTTTCATAAATACTCTTGCAGGTTTCTGATTCGGGTTACATCCGTACTTTAATTCCATCTCGTTCATGTATACTCTCCTTTTTTGACAGGCAGGGCTTATTTCTATACAGAAGTAAAGAAAAGCCCACTCCTTGGACATCATGCCCAGACGGTCGGCTTTCAAGGTTATGCTCCACGTGGTCGATTCCACTTCCGTCAGTCGCATAACTATATTAAAACTACCAGATTATGTGCTTCATGTCAAGTACTCTTTTTCTTTAGTTTCCGTATGAACTCTTTTTCTTGAGTTTCCGTATGAACTCTTTTTCTTGAGTTTCAGTATGTTATGAACCAGTAGTAAATCAAGCCCCGGCCAAAGCCGGGGCTAATGTCTTTTACAGGGGCTGTATTCGTATCAATTTTCACCTTAATTTTATGGTTTTTCAGAAAACCAATATGGGATGATCAAATTTTATACTATTTTTTCCTGCTCTTCCAGTTTTCTCAGTTCTTCCAGCCAGATCGTACTGCAGGCATCGCTGGGCATTCTAAGATCTCCCCTGGGACTTACTGCAACAGAACCAACCTTTGGTCCATCCGGGAGACAGGAACGTTTGAACTGCTGAGTGAAGAACCTGCGATAAAAAGTATGGAGCCAATGAAGGATGGTATTTCTGCTGAATTTTCCTTCAAATGCCCGAACGGCTAAGCGATAGATCTTGGCAGGCGGAAAAGCGAAACGAAGCATATAATAAAGGAAAAAGTCATGCAGCTCATAGGGACCAACCAGATCTTCCGTTTTCTGTGAAATGGTTCCGTTTTCCGGGGGAAGAAGTTCCGGACTAACCGGTGTATCCAGAACATCTGCCAGAGTATCTGACAGTATACCATCACCGCAGGTATCTGCATAATAACGAACCAGATGACGAACCAGCGTCTTGGGAACTCCGGCATTGACTCCATACATGGACATATGATCCCCATTGTAGGTGGCCCATCCCAATGCCAATTCAGACATATCACCTGTTCCAATGACCATTCCGCCTTTCTGGTTTGCCACATCCATGAGAATCTGGGTTCTCTCTCTTGCCTGGGAATTTTCATAGGTAACGTCATGAACCGATTCTTTCTGGCCAATATCACGAAAATGGATCCGAACCGCTTCCTGAATAGGAATTTCTGTCAGGGTTGCTCCTGTGGATTCTGCCATTCTGCATGCATTCTGATAGGTTCGATCCGTCGTTCCAAAACAAGGCATGGTAATTGCCTGAATATTGGAACGAGGAATATTCAGATAATCAAAGGCTTTCACTGTTACAAGGAGTGCCAGAGTGGAATCCAAGCCTCCTGAGATACCGATCACGGCACACTGGGAATGGGTATGCTGAAGACGTTTGGCCAGACCCATTGACTGTATGGAAAGAATTTCTTCACAACGTTCCTCCCAATCATGCTTTGACTGGGGAACAAAGGGGGTCTGAGCAAAAACCCGGGTAAGCTTTGTTTCTGTCTGCTTTAATTCAAATTCTTCCGTCGTATACTCATCATCTCCACTGGGAATAAAGCTGGTACTGCGGCGCCGCTCATATTCCAGCTTATCCAGATCCAATTCGCCGTAAATGATAGAAGTATGGAAACGAGGAGATTCACTCAGCAGAACACCGTCTTCAGCAATCATATTATGACCGCTGAAAACAAGATCCTGAGTCGATTCTCCTTCGCCAACGCTGGCGTAAATATATCCGCAGAGAAGACGTCCTGACTGTCCTGTCACCAGATCTCTGCGGTAAGCTGCTTTACCGGTGGACTCATTGCTGGCAGAACCATTAATGATTACCGTAGCTCCTGCCAAAGCATGACCGGTACTGGGAGGACAAGGACACCAAAGATCCTCACAGATTTCGGCTGCCAGAATCAGCTGAGGAAAGGTGGTGCATCGAAACAGAGTTTTTGTTCCCATGGGGATCATAATTTCATCTCCGTCACGATCTGTAAAAGGAATATAAATCGGCTCCTCCATGCCAGGAACAAAGTGACGGGCTTCATAAAATTCGCCATAATTTGGAATGATCCTTTTGGGAACCAATCCAAGAAGGTCTCCATGATTCATTGCCGCCATTACATTATACAGCTTTCCGGCATACACCCAGGGCAGTCCTACGAATACAATGGCATCCAACCTTCTGGTAGCATCAAGAACTCTCCGAAATTCCATCTGAGTTCTGTCCAAAAGATGCTTTTGCAGAAAAAGATCACCGCAGGTATATCCGGTCATGACCAGTTCCGGATATACAAGGATTTTCGCACCATTTTTCACTGCCTGTTTCATCGTTTCAATTACTTGTTTTCCATTATATTCCGGATCAGCTACTCTGATATGAGGTGTGATGGCAGCTGCCTTAATAAATCCATCCTTCATGGAATTCCTCCTTTTCCTTTCTGCTTACTCTTTTCTATTGTTTTCTTTGTCGAACACCTTTTGCTCCACGGCGGGAAAGCTTAACCTGATTCCAGTCAATTGCGGTGGAATCTCCTTCCTCCTTCCTGGTATCTGTTTTCATACGAGGGCTTACCTGATAAACTTCACACACCTGATCTCCCTCTGTCAGCTGCATACCACGGACACCGGTGCTTGCCCTCTTCATCTCACTGATTTCACTGACAGCGAAACGTATCACATAATTCGCTTTTGTCCGAAGAATTACCTGAGTATCTGTAAGAAGCTGAACAGCTGCCAGGCGATCTCCATCATTCAGTTTTGTTGCGGCAATGGTTTTCCGTCCGGCAATGAATTCGGAACCCTTTACAATTTTCACCTGTCCCCCTTCGGTCACAAATAGATATTTTTCCTGTTCCAAATCGTGATCAGCAAAAATGCCAACCACATTTTCTTCTTTGTGATCCAGAGGACAAAGGGTATCCAAGGGAACTCCTTTATCTTTGGCCCGTACCATGGGAATATCCGACACTTTCAGCTGATGCATTTTGCCGGTATCGGTAAAGACACAGATCTTACCAGTATTCCTGCAAGGGAAAACCCGTCGATTATCATTGCGGATATTCTCTTCATTTCGATGGAATACAGACAGATCGTAGGTCTTGATGTAGCCGAACCGATCAATGGCAAACATAAATTCCTGCTCTACCACTTCTTCTTTTACTTCCGGAGCAGCCTCCTCATCGGTAATCTCCGTACAGCGATTTTTTCCAAATTTTTCAATATATCCATTCAGATCCCGAATGATAGCCTGGGTCATGGCCCGGGAAGAATTCAGCAGCTTTTCATATTGAGAAATCAGTTTCAGCGTCTTTTCATGTTCCTGTTCTAAAGAAATGATCTCCAGACCGATAAGTTTTGCCAGACGCATTTCCATAATTGCTGTGGCCTGCCGTTCCGTAAAATCCAGATTCTGAGCAGCCATGGCTGACTGGGGAGAACGAAATGTCACGTTGGAAGGATCACCCATAAGACAAGCCTTTGCGTCTTTTACCGTTTTGCTGCCTCGAATGATCTCAATGATCAAATCAATCATGTCAATGGCCCGGATCAGACCTTCCTGTATTTCGGATTTGATCTTCTCTTTTTCCAGAAGATTTCTGAATTTTCTTGTGTTCAGTTCTCTCTGAAATTCAATATTTTCCTGAAGAATTTCCTTTAATCCTACCGTTCTTGGTATACCACCGACAATCGTCAGCATATTGACACCAAAGGTATCTTCCAGACCAGTTTTCTTATAAAGGATATTCTTCACTCGTTCAGGATCAGCACCGTTTTTCAGTTCAAATACGATTCGAATTCCTTCTTTGGAAGACTGATTGGAAATATCGGTCACTTCGGGGAGCTTTTTTCCTTCCATCAAAGCTGCTACATCCGATATAAATTTTGAAATACCGGAACCAATCATGGTGTAAGGAATCTCTGTAACCACAAGACTGGATTTGTCACTCTTTCTCTTTCCAGGTTCCAGAGTGATTCTTCCCCGAAGTCTCACTTTGCCCATTCCGGTTTCATAAATATTTCTCAAGTCCTTTTTATTAATAATAATGCCGCCAGTGGGGAAATCCGGACCCGGCATCACTTCCATCAATTCATCAACATCGGCATCCGGACAGGTCAAGAGAAGCTTCATGGCTTCTGTCACTTCTCTAAGATTGTGTGTCGGAATGCTGGTTTTCATTCCAACTGCAATACCATCTGCCCCATTAATCAGCAGATTGGGAACCCGCACCGGCAAAACAACAGGTTCTTTCTCCGTTTCATCAAAGTTAGGCACAAAGTCCACCACATCTTTATCAAGATCCGCCAGAAATGCGGTTTCACTCAGTTCGGAAAGACGGGCTTCCGTGTATCTGGCCGCAGCTGCTCCGTCTCCCTCAATGGAACCAAAGTTTCCATGTCCATCCACCAGGATTTCTTCTTTTTTCCAATCCTGAGCCATTACAACCAATGCTTCATAAATAGAACTGTCTCCATGGGGATGATATTTACCCATGGTATCACCAACGATACGAGCACTCTTTCGATGAGGCTTGTCATGTTTGACTCCCAGTTCATGCATGGAATATAAAGTGCGTCTCTGTACCGGTTTCAATCCATCACGCACATCCGGAATTGCACGGGATACAATAACACTCATGGCATAATCCAGATATGATTTACTCATTTCATCGGAAAATTCTGTTTTCAGAATCCGATCTTCCGGTCGATTTTCTTCGTTACTCGTTACTTTACTATCTTCCGGACGATTCTCATCTCTTTTTTTCAAAATCCTTCTCCTGCTTCCTGTCTATATTTCGTCACTGCAGGCAACCATTCATTGCCCTGCATTTATTCTCTGATGATTCAAATGTCACAATTCATGATATTGATTTTTACGCAGACTAAATATCCAGTGTCGCATAAACTGCGTTTTCCTGAATATAATTTCTTCTCGGTTCTACATCACTGCCCATCAGAAGAGAAGTCATCCGATCAGCCATCCGGGCATCTTCAATTTCCACCTGTTTCAGCATTCTCGTTTCCGGATTCATGGTAGTATCCCAAAGCTGATCGGAATTCATTTCGCCGAGACCTTTATATCTTTGAAGTTCAAAATTCTTATGAGTACGACGATATTTTGACAAAGCCGCATCATCGTAGAGGTAAAACTCCTCTCCACGGGTGGGTTTCACCTTATACAAAGGAGGCATGGCAATGTAGATATGACCTTCACGGATTAATTCCGGCATAAACCGATAGAAAAAGGTCATAAGCAACGTACTGATATGGGCTCCGTCCACGTCGGCATCGGCCATAATAATGATCTTGTCATACCGAAGCCTGGTAATATCAAAATCATTTCCGTATCCCTCAGAAAAACCGCATCCAAAAGTATTAATCATGGTTTTAATTTCTGCATTGGCAAGAACCTTGTCCATAGCAGCCTTTTCCACGTTGAGGATTTTTCCTCGAATGGGAAGGATAGCCTGATACTTTCGATTTCTTGCCGTCTTGGCAGAGCCTCCGGCGGAATCTCCTTCCACGATGAAGATTTCACACTTGGAAGCATCCCGGCTTTCACAGTTTGCCAGTTTTCCATTGCTGTCAAAGGAAAACTTCGGCTTAGAAAGCATATTAGCCTTATTTTTTAATTCTGCTTTTCGTATCTTTGCAGATCGTTCTGCACTTGAAATAACCTTCTTTAATTCTTCCAGATTTCGATCAAAATACAAAGGAAGCTGTTCTGCCGTTACCGCATTCACTGCTTTCGCCGCATCTGCACTTCCCAGCTTTGTCTTTGTCTGACCTTCAAAGAGAGGATCCGGATGTTTGATGGAAACAAGGGCCGTCATTCCGCTTCTTGTATCGGCTCCGGTAAAGTTTTCATCCTTTTCTTTCAAAATTCCCAACTCTCTGGCATAGGAATTGATTAGCATGGTAAAACGATTTTTGAACCCTGTCAGATGGGTTCCGCCTTCCGTGTTGTAAATATTGTTGCAGAATCCCATGATGTTTTCTTCAAAGGAATAATTAAACTGAAAGCATACATCCACTTCAATACCATCTGACTCTCCGGAGAAAGAAATAATTTCACTTACCGTTTCCTTTCCCTGATTCAGATCACGAACGTAACCTACCAGACCATCCGGCTCGTGGAAAAGAATCTCTTCTTCTTCCCCTTTTCTCTGGTTCATAAACTGAATTTTCAGTTCCGGATTCAAGTAAGCCATCTCATGCATACGGCTCTTGATAGAAGATGCTTTAAAGGTATGATCTCCGAAGATTTCCGGATCGGGACAAAACGTTACACAAGTTCCACGAAGCTTTGTTCGACCAAGAACAGGAAGAAGGCCGTTTTCCAGTTCCTGCACCGGTTTTCCCTGTTCGTAACGGTCGAAATGAATCTTTCCGCCGCTGTAAACCTTCACTTCCATAAAAGAAGAAAGGGCATTCACAACAGACGAACCTACTCCATGAAGACCTCCGGATACTTTATAGGAATTCTGATCAAATTTTCCTCCGGCATGGAGAGTGGTATAAATGACCCGTTCCGCAGAAACTCCCATTTTATGCATATCTACAGGAACACCACGTCCGTCATCCTCCACTGTCGCTGAGCCATCTGCTTCCAATACCACTTTAATATTATGACAATAACCGGCAAGATGCTCATCCACCGCATTGTCTACAATTTCATAAACCAGATGATTGGCACCTTTCGTCCCGACGCTGCCGATATACATTCCGGGTCGTTTACGCACAGCTTCCAGTCCTTCCAGGACGGTAATGGAATCTGCATTATATTTTATATCTGCCATATATCTTCAAACACTCCTGTCTGCTTAATTAACAAATATTCCGATAAACAGGGATTCTTATATTATGTAGTTTTCCCATCGTATATGGAACCATTAGTTTTTATCTTATCAATTTTTTTCCATTCTGGCAATGGGGAGATTTTTGACAGTACAGAATTATAAAGAATTCATGAAAAGCCGAAAAACAGGATTAATCCGTCATATTGATACAGACTAATCCTGTTTTCTCTTTTTTACATTACTTACATGGAAATGCTTCCCCTTGAAAAACAAATGAAGGAAGCCATCATTCACTGATTCTTCTTAGCTGCGATGGGCTTTTAAGAATGCCAGATATCCCCGATATCCTTCATAGATATCTACCTTACAGGAAATCTCCCAGGGAGCATGCATACTGAGAATGGCTATGCCGCTGTCGATGACATCCATGCCATAGTTTGCAGAAATGTAGGCAATGGTGCCGCCTCCGCCCTGGTCCACTTTTCCCAGCTCTGCTGTCTGCCAGGATACCTGAGCATCATCCATAATATGCCGCATGGAGGCCATATATTCAGCAGACGCATCATTGGAACCGGATTTTCCGCGGGAACCGGTATATTTGTTAAACACAAGACCACGTCCAAAATATGCAGCATTCTTTTTCTCTGAAACCGACGCATAATTAGGATCAAATGCGGCACTGACATCAGATGAAATCATGCGCGAATGAGACAGGGTTCTGCGAACAGAAAGCTCCGAATACTGTCCCATAGCATGAAGAATTTCTGCCACCGTATTCTCAAAAAAGCGGGAATGCATACCGGTGGCACCCACACTTCCAATTTCCTCTTTGTCCACCAGCAGGCAAACTGCCGTTGTATCCGTATGCTCCAGATCTAATTGAGCCATCAAAGAAGTATAGGCGCAAATCCGGTCATCCTGTCCGTAAGCCAGCACCATGCTTCGGTCAAAACCCATATCCCGTGCTTTTCCGGCAGGAACCACTTCAATTTCTGCAGAAAGGAAATCCTCTTCCTCCATGCCGTAGGAGTCTTTCAGGATCTGAAGAATATTGGCTTTTACACTGTCTTTCTCTTCTCCGACAAGAGGTTCACTTCCCACAAGAATATTGAGATCTTCCCCTTCAATAACCACACTTGCTTTCTTTCCCATCTGATCCGCACCAAGATGGGGAAGGAGATCACTGATACAGAACACCGGATCCTCCGAATTCTCACCGATGGAAATATTTATCACACTGCCATCCTTCTTCGCAATGACGCCGTGCAGGGCCAAAGGAAGAGCTACCCACTGATATTTTTTAATACCGCCATAGTAATGGGTATCAAGAAGTACCTGATCGTTATCTTCATAAAGAGGATTCTGTTTCAAGTCCAGACGAGGAGAATCAATATGGGCACCAAGAATATTCATACCCTTTTCCATATCTTCAGAGCCAAGATGAAACAAAGCAATCGCTTTGCCCATGCAGACAGCATATACTTTATCTCCGGGTATCAATGTCCGTCCGTCTGCGATCACCTGCTCCAAATTGACATATCCTGCTTTTTCTGCCCGGCAAATGGTTTCTTTTACGCATTCTCTCTCTGTCTTTCCATTATCCAGAAAAGTTTTGTAATCTTCACAAAGCGCATGCATTTCCCTGCGCTGTTCTTCCGTCAAAGAAAGCCATGCATTTTTTCTTTCCATGCTTATTCCTCCGTCGTATTCTATCCTTACCGAAAAAAATTTCCTTCTTGAAAAAGTTTTCAAATAAAAACAGTCCACAAGGGACTGCTTTTATCTTGACATTATACACGAGAAAGATATTCTCCCGTTCTTGTATCGATCTTAATTTTTTCACCCTGGCTTACAAAGAGGGGAACCATAACCTGAGCACCGGTCTCAACGATAGCCGGCTTGCTTGCACCGGTAGCAGTATCGCCCTTGAATCCGGGTTCGGTGTCAGTGATCTCCAGTTCTACGAACAGGGGAGGCTCTACAGAGAAAACATTTCCCTTATGAGAGCAAATCTTAACCATCTCATTCTCTTTCACGAATTTAAGAGCGTCACCGATCTGCTCTGCACTCAAAGCAATCTGATCGTAGGTGTTAACGTCCATGAAGTAAAACAGATCGCCGTCGCTGTACAGATACTGCATATCGTTTCTGTCGATACGTGCTTCTTCACATTTCTCAGTAGGACGGAAAGTCTTTTCTACTACACCGCCGCTGACGATATTCTTCAGTTTTGTACGAACAAAAGCAGCGCCTTTACCAGGTTTTACATGCTGAAACTCAATAATCTGATAAATGTTTCCTTCATATTCAATGGTAATACCATTTCTAAAATCACCTGCTGATACCATTTATTTTCCTCCTTCAATTCCTGACGGAATTTTCTATCTATTATATTCTACATTAGTTGATATCATTTTTCAACTATTTTTTCATTCCTGTTTTGTTTTTATGTGGTATTTTTTCTTTACACCATGAATTTAAATGTAACTTTCAGAATTATCCACCCTTTTAAGCTTGTCTGCCCCTAAAATTTCTATAATTCTATGACCCATTCGCATCCCATTTCGTATTCTTTGTCACATCATGCAAAACGGAGTCAGCACAAAGAGCCTAGCTTAAAGATTGTTCTCAGTAAAAATACGGGGAACTTTTTTTGATCCGCCATGGCGATAAAAGAACAGGACAATTTTCTCCAGATAACGTTTCAATACAATCTGTATTTCCTCTTTTGGATGAATCGGTTTTACGAGAATACTTCGGATTCCGGCTCGATTTGCTCCATAAATGTCGGTAAACAACTGATCTCCTACAAAAATGGCCTCATTCGTTTGAATTCCCATAATACTGCAGGCTTTTTGATATCCTTTTACCGAGGGCTTATGTGCATTACAAAGATAATCGGATTCCATGGCTTCCGCAAAAGGTGCCACTCGCGGTTCCTGGTTATTGGAAATCAGACAGGTAGCCAGTCCGGTTTGATGGATCCTTTGAAGCAGAGCAATACTTTCCTGAGTAGCCGGCATTCCATGGGGAACCAGGGTATTATCAATGTCGAAAAGTATTCCTTTAATTCCCATTTTGGCCAGCTGCTCATAATCGATTTCATAAGAGGAATCCTTCCATTCATTGGGATAAAATATTTTAAACATTCATCAATTCCTCTTTTTAGCCAGTTTTTCTATTTCAAGAAGGAAAGTTTCCACGTCCTTGAATTCCCGATAAACGGAGGCAAATCGAACATAGGCAACATCATCCAGGTCCTGGAGTTTACTCATGACTAATTCTCCTACTTCACTGCTGGAAATCTCTCTGCGATCACGGCCCAGAATCTGATTCTCTATTTCGTCTACGACAGCATTGATCCGGTTGATGGAAATGGGACGTTTATGACAAGCACTGAGAATACCGGTCTCAATTTTCGATCTGTCATAGGGTTCCCGGCTATCATCTTTTTTGATAATCATCATGGGAATCGTTTCCACTTTTTCGTATGTGGTAAAGCGACGTCCGCACTTTTCGCATTGACGGCGGCGGCGAATGGCATTGTCCACCGGTCGGGAGTCGATTACTTTTGTGTCATCTTCATTGCAGAAAGGGCATCTCATAACAACACTCTCCTTATTATCGGGAAAATTTGTCCTATTTTCTCCGTTAGTAATTGCATTTTTTTAAGCACTGGCCAGGATCAATTTCCACCAGTATAATATCTTTTCCAACCTGCCGAATACATGAGAACGGAATAATATATTCGCTGTCCCTTCCCAGACACCCAAACAATTGACATGGACCTGGTACAATCAGAGAACAAATACAACCCGTATCCAGATTGAATTCCAAATCCGCCACATATCCAAGCCGTTTACAGTCACAGGTATTGATAACTTCCTTCTCCCGAAGCTGACAGATTCTCATCTCATGATACAGCCTTTTTTTCCATTATATGCAGCATCCAGGAAATTGTCATTGAAAAAAATATGTTTGCATGAATCCAGGGATCACAACGATCCATATGGTAATCCAAACCAATGAAATATGCCGTTGATTCGAAGGAGTCAGACTAGTTTCTTCCAAATTCTGACAGCTTCAAATCCGGATTTCTGTCTTCTACCATACCAATACTCCAGCTGTTTACAAAGATCAGCAAAGGATTTCCCTTCAAATCTTTAATTCGTTTCATATCGGAAGTGCCTTGAATCTTGGCAACATCAATTTCATCTTTATTTTCAATCCAACGAATGTATTCATAAGGCAGCTGTTCCAGCTTTGCTTCTACATTATACTCATTCTGAAGACGGTACATCAGTACATCAAACTGAAGGACTCCGACAACACCAACAATGATTTCCTCCATTCCTGTATTGAATTCCTGGAAAATCTGAATGGCACCTTCCTGAGCAATCTGATTGATTCCTTTGAGGAACTGTTTTCTTTTCATGGTATCCACCTGACGGACTCTGGCGAAATGCTCCGGAGCAAAAGTGGGAATTCCCTCAAAAGCAAATTTCTGATTTCCGGCACAAAGAGTATCACCAATGGAGAAAACACCAGGATCAAAGATACCAATAATGTCACCTGCATAGGCCTCTTCTACCAGGGTTCTTTCCTGAGCCATCATCTGAGTAGACTGGGACAAACGAATCTTTCGTTCACCCTGAATATGATTAACTTCCATTCCTGCCTCATATTTGCCGGAACAGATACGCATAAAAGCAATACGGTCACGGTGAGCCTTATTCATATTTGCCTGAATCTTAAATACAAATGCAGAAAAAGGTTCCTCCACCGGATCAATGATGCCTGTATCAGCCATACGAGGTGTGGGAGAAAGTGTCATTTTCAGAAAATGCTTCAGAAACGTTTCCACACCAAAATTTGTCAATGCAGAACCAAAGAATACGGGACTGAGTTGGCCTGCACTTACCATTTCCATATCCAGTTCCTGACCGGCCCCATCCAAAAGCTCTATTTCCTCTTTCAGCTGTTCCAGATTCAAAGCTCCTATGGCATCCGCTGCCTCAGGCGACTCCGGATCAATCAACTTCGATTCAATTTCTCTCTGACCGGCTCCCTCGGCTTTAAAGGTCGTGATCATTCCACTTTCCCGTTCATATACACCTTTAAAGTTTTTTCCTGAACCAATGGGCCAGTTAATAGGACATGTAGCAATACCAAGAACATTTTCAATATCATCCATCAATTCAAAAGGATCCCTGGATTCCCGATCCATCTTATTGATAAATGTAAAAATCGGAATATGACGCATGACACATACCTTAAATAATTTTATGGTCTGTGCCTCTACACCCTTGGAAGCATCAATTACCATGACAGCAGAATCCGCTGCCATCAAAGTACGATAGGTATCTTCGGAGAAATCCTGATGACCGGGAGTATCCAGAATATTAATACAATAGTTATCGTATTCGAACTGAAGAACGGAAGATGTAACGGAAATTCCTCTCTCTTTTTCAATTTCCATCCAGTCCGATACGGCATGCTTGGCCGTCTTTTTTCCTTTTACGGAACCGGCCAGATTAATGGCACCTCCGTAAAGCAGAAATTTTTCTGTCAAAGTTGTTTTTCCGGCATCCGGGTGAGAAATAATAGCAAAAGTTCGTCTTTTACTGATTTCATCTTTTAAACTGGCCATCTCCAGTCTCCTTCCTTGTTTTCATTTCTTTTATATTTTGAGTCGCCTGACAAATGAGGCTCACTTCAGCTTATCATAAAAATTCTTTTAGGCGATCCAAAATATGAGAAGCAACCTCTTCCTTGCTCATCATAGGAAGTTCTTCTTCTTTTTCTTTGCTGATCATGGTCACTACATTGGTATTGGTACCAAAACCGGCACCTTCCTGCTTAAGATTATTGGCAATAATCATATCCAGATTTTTTCTTTCCAGTTTTCCACGGGAGTTTTCCAGCATATTTTCTGTTTCCATGGAAAAACCGCAAAGAACCTGACCGGACTTACGGTTCTGTCCCAGAGTTTTTAGAATATCTTTTGTTCTTTCCAGTTCCAAACTGGAGGATCCATCCATTTTTTTAATTTTCTCATCTGCAACATATTTGGGACGATAATCGGCTACAGCAGCTGCCATAATAATGATGTCCTGTTCATCCGCACGAGCTGTTACCTCCCGGAACATATCTTCCGCGGATACGGTATCCACACGTTTTACATGAAGGGGAACCGATAGAGATGTAGGACCGCTGACTAAGGTAACATCGGCTCCACGCTGACTGGCCACTTTGGCTAAAGCGTATCCCATTTTTCCTGTGGAATGATTGGAAATAAAACGAACCGGATCTAACGACTCTCTTGTGGGACCTGCCGTTATGAGAATTCTTTTTCCATTCAAATCTTTTTCCTGCCCAATTAAATAATCCAGATATTCAGCGATGGTTTGAGGCTCTTCCATTTTGCCTTTTCCCACAGCACCGCAGGCAAGAGAACCTTCCACCGGTTCAATAATATAAAAATTTCTTGTACGCAGCACAGCTAAATTATATTGAGTGGCTGGATTCTCATACATCTTTGTATTCATTGCCGTAGCAATTATTTTAGTACAATCACAGGCAAGCATAGTTGTACTCAGCATATCGTCTGCCAAACCGTGGGCAAATTTTGCAACTACATTGGCATCGGCGGGAGCAACCACAATGGCATCGGCCCAATCGGCCATGGATATGTGTTTTACTGAAATTTCATAGTTATGATCAAAGGTGTCCACAATGCATTTGTGTTTTGTCAGCTGCTCGAATGTAAAGGGAGTAATAAACTGAGTCGCATTCTCAGTCATAATTACCTGGACTTCTGCCCCCTGCTTAACAAGCTCCCTGGCCAGTACTGCACTTTTATAGCAGGAAATACTGCTGGAAACACCTAGAATAATATGTTTACCCTTAAGCATCCTTTCATCCCTTTCTCCTATAATAGTCAAGTTTTTTATGTTTTATATTACGGTTTTTCGTTTAAAACTAACCCCAAAGCTAAATATAAACGAAAAAATCGTCTGCAAAATATCTTTTGACCACAACATCATTGTATGATATGATATCATGGATGTTGATGAGCATATATTATTTTGCCTTTGTTTCAACTGCTTTGGCTGCTGTAATTCTCCACTGATTTTATGATAAAAGTTCTGCTTGTACGACTTCTGTTCAGATGATCTTTGGAAATAAATGCAGGATAACTCAATTGTTAATAATATCATATAGGTCGGACATTTGTCCAGAATAATTATTCAACCAGTCATAATCCTTACGATTATGATTATGATTGTTATTGTGCTTATGAACAAAACAATCCTCTTATTTGAATCACAAACATGGAACTTCCATGATTTTATGAAAGGCAGGGAGAACTCATGATTTTAGTATTAGATATTGGAAACACAAATATCGTTGTTGGTGTTATGGATCAAAACAAGCCCCTGTTTGTAGAAAGACTTTCAACAGACAGCAATAAAACAGATCTTGAATATGCTGTAATGATAAAAACCGTTCTGGAATTATATCAGCTCAATGGTGTCGATTTTGAGGGAAGCATAATTTCGTCAGTTGTTCCTCCTGTAACGGCCACAGTTAACCGGGCGATTACCAAACTTCTCGGAAAACCGGCCCTGGTGGTTGGACCTGGTGTGAAAACAGGATTAAACATTCGCATAGAAAACCCGGCTCAGCTTGGAAGTGATCTGGTTGTTGATGCGGTTGCTGCGATTGCAGAGTATACGGCTCCTCTTTTAATCATTGATATGGGAACGGCTACTACCATCTCCGCCATTGACAAAAATTTAAATTACGTTGGCGGAGTAATTATACCTGGTGCCCGGGTGGCTTTGGACTCTTTGAGCAGCAAAGCATCTCAGCTTCCCAGAGTCAGCTTTGAGGCACCGAAAAAAGCCATTGGGACAAATACCATTGAGTGTATGAAAAGCGGTACCATTTTCGGCAATGCATCTCTGCTTGATGGAATGATTGAGCGAATGGAGGAAGAACTGGGTGGACCTGCCACCGTTGTTGCCACCGGCGGACTTGCCAGATTTATCATTCCCCATTGTCGTCATCATATTATTTACGATGACACCCTTTTATTAAAGGGATTGGGTAATATCTATTATAAGAACATGGAAAAGAAAAAATAGTAAAAAAAATCGTAACGTTTCAGGACTTAGTCCTGAACGTTACGTACATCTACGCAAAGCAGAAAAAGGCATTTTCTACAAACACTTCACTATCTCATCAACAGCTTCCTGATAATTCACATCTTTATTGTAATCACCTTCGTAAACCTGACGTTTATCTTTAAATACAATAATCGTATCCGGGATACAACCAGACCAGCCTTCCAACTTAAAAGTCAGATTTCTTTCTTTCAGCCAATTTTTGAACTCAAAAAAATCCATACTCTTATCTCCTATGCCTATTTTTCAATTAACTTAGTGAAAGCCCCTCGGAAAACCGAGGGGCAATTTCTACTATGTAGAAAATTTAATCAATGCAATAAGACTATCTTCCGTTTACGATATCGTCGATGGTCTTGAACATCTGATCAACGGGAGCTTCATCTACACCGCACCACAGTTCGATCTGACGAGCACCCTGGTAAATAACCATGCCCAGACCGTTAATGATCTTGCAGCCCTTAGCTTCAGCATCCAGCAGGAACTGAGTCTTCAGAGGGTTGTAAGTAGCATCGAAGCAGATGTGATTGGGTTTGATGCACTCAGCTGCGATGGGAGTCTCACCTTCGTGTCCTCTCATACCAAGACCGGAGAGATTCATCAGAACGTCGGATTCAGCAACAGCAGCCTTAACAGCTTCTTCATCACTGGTACGAATAGCGAAAGCAACTTCACGACCAAATTTCTCATTCAGATCTTTAGCCAGTACTTCGCATTTCTCAGATCTGGAGCTGATGTACATCTTCTTAGCACCCAGGTCAGCCATGGTGAAGCATACAGACTTACCAGTTCCGCCAGCACCCCATACAAAGAAGGTGGTCTCTTCGAACTTAACACCTTCCAGCAGCAGGGACTTGGTTGCGCCGTAACCATCGGTGTTGTAACCCTTGCAGGTTCCGTCAGCGTTACGAACTACAGTGTTGATGGTTCCCATCTTCTCAGCCAGGGGATCCATCTCGTCCATGAACTGAACTGCGAATTCCTTGTTGGGTTTGGTTACTGCAAAACCAGCATAGCTGGGATCTTTTTTGATGTTGGCAATGTTGTTGCCGATCAGTTCATTACCAGTCTCCAGAGGGAAGTAATGTCCATCGAAGTTGATAGCTTTGTAAGCTTCATTCTGCATACGAGGAGAGAAAGACTGTCCCAGAGGAGTTCCTAACAGTGCGATTAACTTTGTATCTGCCATAATTGCGCCTCTTTCTACACTAAAATGTGTGATTTATTTTATAACAGCATTAAACTGTTATATCTGTGTAAAAATATAAAATCATAGAGATTTACTCTTGTGATATTTGATTATTTGGTCTGATTCTTAATCTGTCCCTTGGGCAGCTCCAGTTTCAGATCTTTGGATTTTCCTGCACGCAGAATGTAGCTGTCTGCAGAATGTCCAATCATTTCGATAACTTTCTTGCTGATTGCAATAGCCTTATCGATATCAATACCAGTATTAACGCCCATTTCATCACAAACATGCAGTACGTCCTCAGTGGAAACGTTTCCTGCTGCTCCGGGAACGAAAGGACAGCCGCCAACACCTGCAAAGGATGCATCAAACTGGGTAAATCCAGCCTGCATACCTGCAATGATATTAGAAATACCAAGACCTCTGGTATTGTGGAAATGCAGCCACCATTTGTTATCAGGATAAGATTTCTGCATTTCTTTACACATGCTGTAAACCTGAGAAGGGAAAGCCATACCGGAAGCATCGGACAGAGAGATCTCAGTGATACCTACAGCCATGTATGCTTCAACAATTTTCTTAACTTCATCAACCGGAATCTCATCATCCCAGGGAGATCCAAATGCCATGGAAATAGATCCGGAAATATCCAGACCATTGGATTTGGCAGCATCTACAGCCTCTCTGAAACCAGCAACACTTTCTGCAGGTGTTCTGTTCAGGTTAGCCAGATTGTGTCCCATACTTGCGGATACGTTCAGTTTAACTTTCTTACATCCACAAGCAACAGCACGATCTACACCACGCTTGTTGGGAATCAATGCACGAAGCTCAACATCATCGGGAACGTCAACTTCAGCCATAGCTTTGAAAACGTCGTCAGTGTTTGCCATCTGCGGTACTTTTACAGGGTGCATGAAAGAACCAACTTCAATTACTTTGAAACCAGCATCAATCATACCTTTCAGCAGTTCTACCTTCTGATCAACAGTAAGAATGGTTTTTTCATTCTGCAGACCGTCACGAAGACCTACTTCACAAATTCTAATATCTTTTACAAGATCGAATGCCATAATTGTCTCCAATCTACTATTTTACTACTTAAGAAAAGCATGCCGAATGCTCGAATGAACATTCGGCATGCCGCCTGTTTTTTATATGAAAGTTTCTAGAATAAAGCCGAAGAATTAGTCAGCCTGAGAACGGATAACTTCTACAACTTTTCCGTCCATTTCATCAGCAAATTTCAGACGTCCATTGCAAACATCAACGTTCTCTTTATGAGTATAAATATCGTTGATGTTCCAGATACCAGGGGTAGGAACCGGCAGGTTCTCCATGGGAACGTCAATCAGGAAAGGAACATTGCTGTCAACTGCTTCCTGCAGATATTTAGCATAATCATCAGCGCAGGTAACAGTTCTGGCTTCGATACCATAACCACGAGCGATTGCAGCCCAGTCAGGAGAATAAGATTCCCATCTCTGCTGGAAAGTACCTTCTCCTCCCATGGTATCGCCCATCTCGGTAGGTCTGATCTTGAACTCAGTACCCAGATGAAGTGCGCAGTTCTCTCTCTCGTTCTTATAGTGAAGTCCTTCCAGACCAGCGATGGTACCGAAAGCACTGTTGTTCATAACAACCCAGATTACAGGGATACCCTGCTCTTTAGCGGTTGCCATAACACAAGGGTTAGCAGCACCAAATCCACCGTCACCGGTAAGAGTGATAACAACCTTATCCGGAGCAGCCAGCTTAGCACCCAGAATAGCGCCAGCACCGAATCCCATGGTAGCCAATCCCGAAGGATGATTGATGGTACCAGGAATTTCGATATCATACTGCTGAGCAACACCATTCTTGTTCCAGCCTACATCGGTGAAGATCAGGGAATCGGGCGGCAGAATAGCCTTGGTATCTCTCAGGATTCTCTGAGGAGCCATAGGGAATCTTCCATCGTCGCAGATTG
Organism: Clostridiales bacterium; assembly: GCA_029007785.1. GTDB lineage: Bacteria > Bacillota > Clostridia > Lachnospirales > Lachnospiraceae > UBA3305. The sequence goes on from JAQXIM010000038.1 coordinate 41,325, forward strand.
CCTTGTTTTCTTTCTTGAAGTTTGCTTTGAAATCAGCAATTTCTTTTCTCAGTTCAGGTCTGTCAATACCTTCAGGTTTGATCTCCTTAGCAGCAGCAAGAATCTGAACCAGAGCACGCTTGATATCAGCAATTGCACCAATCTCAACAGGATAGTTTCTTCCAATTTCAGTAGGATCGATATCGATCTGCATGAATTTGGTCTTGCTCTGATCAAAGGTTACACCTTTGTACCAGGAAGAGCTGTTAGCTTCAGCCATTCTGGATCCAAGGATCAGAATATAGTCAGCAGCAAGAGTCTTCTGGTGAGTCAGCTCAAAGCCCCAGAAACCAGTCTGTCCAAGCAGCAGCGGATGAGTATCCGGAATGCAGCCCTGACCCATCAGAGAACGGGAAACGGGGATATCCAGGAAGTCAACCAGGTCAGCCAGCTCTTTGGAAGCCTGAGACAGCAGAACACCACCACCGGCATGGATTACAGGATTCTTAGCGTTGATCAGCTTTTCAGCAATCAGCTTAGCAGTATCGGGATCCAGAGCGGGTCTGATGGTTTCGTGAGAATCCATAAAGGTTCTCTCCCAGCACTCAGTCTCAATCTCACGGGAGAACATATCCATAGGAACAGAAATCAGGACAGGACCAGGTCTGCCGGATTCTGCCAGACGGAAAGCTTTGTCCAGTACTTCCGGGAAAGCTTCAGGACGATCAATTCTCCAAGCTCTCTTAACGAAAGGTTTGTAGATATCGTACTGAGATCCGTCACAGTGCATATTAACTTCCTGATGAGGATGTTTTCCATAGTAATAACTGGGAACGTCACCAGCGATTACAACCATGGGAATAGAGTCAAATGCTGCGTTTGCAACACCGGTGGTAGCATTAGTGAGACCCGGTCCAAGGTGGCAGATAACTACACCAGCCTTATGGGCAACACGTGCATAACCGTCAGCAGCAGTTGCAGCAATCTGCTCATGACGAACGCTGATATATCTCAGCTTAGTAGATCTGCTGAAAGCATCCAGCATAGCAATTACGGTATGTCCGCACAGACCGAAAACATATTCAACGCCTCTGCGCTCTAAATAGTCAACGATCTGATCAGAAACTAATTTTTTCATGTTGTCTCCTTTGTGAGTGTATTATAGGTGGCTGCCTGTATCCAGGCAGCCGCTTAGTTGCAATTATAAAGGAAATTATTTGATTGCGTCGTTGGAGTTGTAAGCAGAGTACTGTACTGCTTCCAGTTCAGGATTGTAGAACTCACCGAACAGTACATCATCAGTCTGCCAATCGGGAGTTTCGTACTCTCTGGAAACCCAAGTAACGTTCATGTAGTGGTGCAGATGAACGTTTTCGGAAGTAGCATTTCCGCCCCAAGTACCGCAGCCGATAGAAGAAGTCATAGGCATACCATTGTTCATAGAACCGGAGTTTGCCTTGGACTGAGGCTGACGAACCATGATACGGCCAACACGAGCAACCATAGCCAGTCTGTGAATATGATCATCATCGAAGGAGAAGATACCTACAGAGTGACCCTTACCGCCTACTTCATGAATAGCCATGATAGCATCGATAGCATTCTGGAATTCACCAGTATATTTGTGTACAGCCAGTACAGTGGAAAGTTTCTCACGGCACCAAATTCCTTCCAGACCTTTGGTGTAGATACCAGTTCCATGAGAAGCAATCAGGAATCTCTTATCAGCAGGAATTTCGAATCCAGCTTTCTCAGCCATATCCTGTGCAGACAGAGCAACAGTGTCAGACAGTCTGTGGATTTCTTCATCCCACATAGCGTTCTTCATCTTTTCCTGTTCTTCTTCGCTCATCATGTATCCGCCAACTTCTTCCAGAGCAGCAATAGCATCATCCCAAATGCTCTCGTGGATAATTACATTACCGTCTGCAGAGCAACCGGAACCGAAATCGGAGGTCTTGGAACGCATGGTATTGTCAGCTGCATGATGCAGATCCTGAGCAGCAGTCTCGTCCCAGATCATGGTAGCATTACCAGCACCTACGCCGTAAGCGGGAGTACCGGAGCTGTAAGAACGACGTACAACACCCTGTCCGCCAGTAGCAATAACCAGATCACATTTGGTCATCAGAGCTTCAGAGATAGCTTTGTTGATCTTAACAGTGCTGGGTTTGCTCATGAAGTACTCCAGATCGGTCGGAACGGGGCCAGCAGCTTCTTCTTTGGTGAAGGTGATGTTAGCACCGCCAAGGCACTGAATAAGATCCTGAGGTGCACCAACACGAGCCAGACCAAAACGCATCAGGTTGATGGTAGCTGCGGAAGTTCTAGCTGTTCTGGGGTGCGGGGAAAAGATGATAGCGTTTCTAGCTTTCAGAGCATAGATAGCGTTACCAGCGGGGGTCAGATCAGGGTTGGTAGCAGGAATTACGCAAGCAATAACGCCAACAGGCTTAGCATACAGTTCAATCTTTCTTTCCGGATATTCACCGATCTTACCAACGGATTTCTCACGCAGGCAGTCACGCAGGATACCACGGATTTTGAATCTCTTGTTCTCACGGCTGATCGGATCACCGAAACGAGACTCTTTAATACCGAACATAACCAGTTCATGGAAAGTCTGAGAGTTAGCAACCATCTGTGCGATGGATTTGATAGCTCTGTCGATTTCTTCCTGGCTATAGGTCTCAAATTCCAGCTGAGCTTTATCAGCTCTGTCAAAACAATCAACTACATCTGCAAACTGTTCAGGGGACAGCTTAGCCTGATGTTCGCTCATGTCGCTCATTCTACTCATTGTAATAATTCCTCCTTAATATAGGTGTTTTGGTATCAGTTATTTGCTTTTGTTACTATATACTGAATTATACAACCCATCCCGTCTATAGTCAATAGCAAACGCAAATGCCAAAGATACATTATAAATATATTAACATCTTATATATGTATCTTACCATGTAAAAAGCAGCCTTTTTATACAGTAATTGTATTTGAACAGGATGCTTTCGTTTTACGAATTAGTCCTCCAGACCGTGTGCTCTGAAGTATGCTCTAGCTTTATCGATACAAGCCTGAGCGTGACCTTTACGTCCGCGAGCTTCGATCTCTTTCAGGTTGGGCAGTTCGATGGACAGAGGAATATTAGGCATATTTGCGATCATGGAAGCGATATCAATATCACCATCACCAACATAGTAACGAGCTTCACGAGCAGTGTACAGCATCAGATCATCTTTGATGTTGTCAAGAACTACATCTCCATCGGGGCCGGCAGGGCCATCGCACAGATGCATGAATCTGAAGTATTTGGAATCGGTACGGCCCAGTTCCTGACCGGTTACACCAGCACGGCCTGCATGGAGGGTATCAACCATGATGAATACATTCTCTTTAGCCAGGTTATCCATCAGGGAGATAGCTTCCTGAAGGTTACGAACACCAGCCCAAGGCAGGAACTCGATATTGTAGTTCAGACCAAATTCTTTAGCGTCTTCTGCAATCTTTGCAGCAGTTTCCAGATAATAATTCTTGTCACGAGTCCAGATAGAACCAAGAACATCGGTAGCACCCAGCTTAGCAGCAGCTTCAAAAGCAGGTTTATACTCAGCAATGTCCAGGTCAGGACGAACACGAGCCAGTTCGATGTCCATCAGGGGCATATCATACTCAGCCAGAGCAGCTTTGGTAGCTTCAAACAGAGCGGGATCCTTGTCCAGCAGAAACTCAGGTTCGCCAGGCAGATGCATAGGAATAGTACGCAAAGAAACGTAATCATAACCACACTCTTTTGCAATCTTAATCTGCTCCATGGGATCTACACCCGGAATAGTCAGGTATGCAAGGGAATACTGTCTTTTCATTGTAAACTCCTCCTTAAGTTTAATTCAATGGGTTCTGCGATCATTCAATTGTTTGGAATCATATGTATCGCTTTAACATATTATACAATATTGTCAATGAAAAAGCTAGGGGGTTTTTAATAATAATTTGACATACTTGTTCAATGTTTCACGTAAAAACTTAGGATTTCAGTCTATTATGTCATTTATCGACAACAGTTTTGTCTCAATTTATATTTTTTTAATCATTTTCGCTACATCTTTTTTAAACTGAGTCCAGGCTTCCTCATTTTCCACAAAGTACTTCGGGCATATCTTTCCTGTTACATCATAGTGACGGATCAAATCCTTTGCCTTAAGATTATACTCTTTGCATAACCATGCACTGAACTTTACCAGTGAATCATAAGTTTCCTGGGTAAACTCCCCAGTCTCGTCTTCATGACAGCATTCAATAGATATGGTATCCAGATTTCTGTTGTTGGAAGCATATGCAACTTCGCCAGCAGGAACACAGGCAATCACTTCCCCGTCCAATCCTATGATGAAATTGCTGCTGGCTTTCGTTTCACCGCTGTTTGCCAGTCCTTCAAAATAATCACGATTTTGCTTCGCCGTTGATCCAGGATTTGCTGTGTAGTGAATGACAATACTGTTGATCTCTTTCACTTCCACTCCCGGTCTTGAATAAGGATTTACCGTAAGATACTCTTCCTGAACATATTCCGGGTAATCATGATTATTTTCTGTTTTTTGTAATTTCAGAAGATAACGAATACCGGAAAACACAATTACGATCAGAAGGATGCATATAGCAGCAGCCGCAAAGCGGGTTATCCATGCCATCGCCTGCTGTTTTTTGCTTTTTTTACGTCGGCGTTTTTTACCTGCTTCCATTCTCCGTCTCTTTCGTTCAATGGAGTCATCGGTTTCAGCCTGCACTTCTTTGTTTTTTGATGTTTCCTCTTTCCACTTTTTAAATGGAGCACTTATTTTATATTTCCATTCTGCCAAAACAGATACAATGGAATCCCAGAAACCGGCTGCACCGCCTTCCTCCAGTATGGAACGAAAAAGATCTGCATTTTCTCTGTCATCTTCGATTTTCTTTTTATTCCGAAACTGTTTTCCTGCATCCATGTTTCCCTGCGGCTTTTTACTGTTTCTTCGATCAGTAAAAACTTCTTCTGCCGGTTCCTTTATTTCTGTTCTTTTTTTTGTTCGGTCATCTCCAAAAATCAGTTCTCTGTCATCATTCTCCCGGTAATAACGGTCGGATATTTCTGTTGTTCCTGTTTTATCTTCGAAAGAGGTATGATGGAATTCTTTTTTCACAGAAGATAACGATTCATGAGTCTTTCCAGGATTCTTCCAATCAAATATATATAGTTCGTTATCTTTTTGTTTTATTTCCCAAGACTCCTGTGAACTGGGATCTATATTTTCGGAATGATTATCAGACATTTTCTCCTCCCAATAAATCAATGAGGGGACAAAGCTGTCCCCCCTATTCTATTGTATTCTTTATAAAATGAGCGTTTTTTGAACGTTTGCGTCGATTTTAAGAGTGCCGTTCACGAAAAATCGACTTCAGACTCATTTGTCAGGCAGCTCATAAAATCAAGCGGTCATCAGTGCTTTTACAGCAAAATAAACAACCACCAGAACACCCAGAGCAATACGATAGTATCCAAATACTTTAAAATCTTTCTTTTTAATATAATCCATAAGAAAACGAATTGCAGCCAGAGATACAACGAAGGCAACCAGCATGCCAAGGAACAGGCAGATCAGTTCCGGTGCTGAAAAAGCAAGGCCATGTTTTACCAGTTTCAGAAAACTGGCTCCGAACATAACAGGAATTGCCATAAAAAATGAAAATTCTGCTGCAACCGATCTGGATACCCCAAAAAACATTGCTCCCAGAATGGTCGATCCGGAACGGGATGTACCAGGAATCAAAGATAACACCTGACAAATTCCAATAAGAAATGCCATGGGATATGTCATCTGCTGAAAACTTCTGACTCTGGGATGCTGATTCTTATTGCGGTTTTCAATGACAATGAACAAAACACCATAAAGAATCAGGGTAAAGGCTACTATGGGCCAACGATAAAAATATGTATCAAAGAAATCATTAAAAAGAATACCGAGTACTCCTGCAGGAATACATCCAATGATGACCTTCCCCCAGATTCCAATAATCTGATTCTTTTCTGCCAAAGAGTGTTCTCTGGAAAATGGATTCAGTCTATGAAAATAAAGAACACATACAGCGAGGATTGCTCCCAACTGGATCACAACACGAAACATCTCCATAAACTCTTCATTCTGCTGTAACGGCCAAAAACTTTCAAAGAGAATAAGATGTCCCGTACTGCTGACAGGCAGCCATTCCGTTATTCCTTCCACAATACCATAGAAAATAATTTTTAAAATTTCGATAAAATCCATCCTGTCCCCTCCGCTTAAATATCTTCAATCTGCCAGTCAATTGGTGTCAATCCCTTTTCTTGCAGAAAACGATTTGCCTGACTGAAATGACGGCATCCAAAAAATCCATTGTATGCAGACAAAGGACTTGGATGTGCGGCCGTCAGTATCAAATGATTGGGATTTGTCAGCATCCTTGCTTTTGTCTGAGCAGGTCTGCCCCACAAGAGATATACGATCGGTCTATCCTGTTCATTGAGAATTCGTATTGCCGCATCGGTGAATTCTTCCCATCCAATGCCGCGATGAGAGTTTGCTCGGTGTGCCTGAACTGTAAGTACCGTATTCAGCATTAAAACACCCTGTTTCGCCCACTTCACCAGATATCCGTGATGAGGAATATAACATCCAAGATCCGTTTCCAGTTCCTTATAAATATTTTTAAGGGATGGCGGAATATCCACATCCGGTTTTACAGAAAAGCAGAGACCATGTGCCTGACCATTATTATGATAAGGGTCCTGCCCTAAAATCACTACTTTAACCTGGGACAAAGGTGTTAATTCAAATGCGGTGAAAAGTTCATCGGGAGGCGGAAATACCTCTTGTGTATTATACGCTTCCTGAACAGTCCGATATAACTTTGCATAATAAGGTTTTTTAAATTCCGGAGACAGAGGAGCTAACCAGTCATTTGAAATTGCAGCCAAAATCATCCCTCCTAAAATCTGACAGGAATATCTCTTCCAGCAAGATACTGTTTCAATTCACGGATTTCCAATTCCTTATAGTGGAACAGGGAAGCAGCCAAAGCGGCATCTGCTTTTCCTTCTGTCAGAGCGTCGTAAAAATGTTCTTTCGTTCCTGCTCCGCCGGAAGCAATGACAGGAATTGACACATTTTCAGCCACCAGTGATGTCAGCTCGTTGTCATATCCGGCTTTTGTTCCATCGCAATCCATACTTGTCAAAAGAATCTCACCAGCACCCAGTTCATTTGCTTTCATTGCCCATTCAATGGCATCCAGCCCCACATCGATACGACCGCCGTTTTTCAAAACTGTCCATCCACTGCCATCCGGACGACGTCTGGCATCAATGGCTACAACAACGCATTGACTTCCAAATTTATCCGCCGCCTCAGAAATCAAGTCAGGATTATTGATGGCCGATGAATTGATTGAGATTTTGTCAGCACCTTCCCGAAGAATCATTTTAAAGTCTTCTACTGTACGGATACCTCCACCCACAGTAAAAGGAATGAATACTTTTTCTGCAACACGGCGAACCATATCAATTACAATATTTCTCGAATCAGAGGATGCCGTAATATCCAGAAATACAAGTTCATCTGCACCGGCTTTATCATAAGCTGCAGCAATTTCGACAGGATCACCTGCATCTTTTAGATTTACAAAGTTTACGCCTTTCACAACTCTGCCCGCATGGACATCCAGACAAGGAATAATTCTTTTTGTATGCATATGTTTCCTCCTTACAGTTCTGCAAAATTTTTAAGAATGGCTAATCCCACAGAACTGCTTTTCTCCGGATGGAATTGACAGCCAAATACATTTCCTTCTTCTACCGAGGCATGAATGTGAACGCTGTATTCTGTAGAAGCGGCAACTGTTTCTTCTTTCTCAGCCTTGAGATAGTAAGAATGCACAAAATAGACAAAAGCTCCATTATCGATTCCCTGAAACAGCTTGGCTTCAGGACGTATATCCAGGGAATTCCATCCCATATGAGGAATTTTTAATCCTTCTTTTGCAGGAATCCGCAGAACCTCTCCGGCAAGAATCCCAAGACCGGGAACACCGTCGCTTTCATCACTTCGTTCGAAGAGAAGCTGCATTCCCAGACAAATACCAAGAAGTGGAATCTTTCTCTTTGCCACTTCACGAAGTGTGTCAACCAATCCGAATTTATGAAGATTTTCCATGGCATCTCCGAAGGAGCCTACTCCGGGAAGAATTACCTTCTCTGCACCAAGAATCACGGCAGGGTCTCGTGTAATTACCGGATCCTTTCCCAGAGAAACCAACGCTTTCTCAACGCTTTTCAAATTTCCGGCATCATAATCTACAATTGCTATCATTTGCTCTCTCCCATCTTTCGTCTTGCTAATTCTTATGATAATGTCCCTCCCACGGCGATGGATACCGTACCGAATCAATCCGTGATTTCATTATCATATTCCCCTCTTTATGAATTACGGATTTTTACTGCCTAAACAGCATATATCCAATAATGCCTTACCTGTTTTGTTTCTTCAGTTTTCTTTAATCTTTTATAAATACACTATCATAAATCTGATAGAAATCCGGCATTTCATAACTTTTCTGTTCTGCAACAGAAACGGATTCCCAAAGCGATGAATTCCAATGCAGATCCGCAGAGGTTTCATATTTTTCCAAAGCATCCTCGAGGAGCTTTTCCAGTTTTTCCTCTGTTCTGGTTTCACGGTTTTTTTCCGAAAGCTCCGGATCCATGGATTTTTCGCAGTAAAAAATCACATAAGCTTCATCCGATTCGAGAATTTCAGAAATCTGGCCGTCTTCCATCGAAAATATCGCATTTTCCAGCTCTGTTTCCAGGTCTCCACGTTTTATTTCAAAATCAATTTCATCATTTTGCGTGTATCGTGCTGCCAACGCCTGAAAAGATTCACCCGCTTTGTAACTTTTCAGAATACGATTCATTGTCTTTTTCGCATCCGTTTTCTGATCTTCTGCCTGAAAAGGAATCCATATCATTTTTCCGCGAACCACTCTGACTTCCTCATCAGAAAGTACTTCGTGGGAAGCATTCATCACATTATCTACTACACAACTGGCAAGATAGTAATGACGATAAGCCTGAATCAAATCATCTTCCTTCCATGATGACTGATTCTTCGATTCCTCATCCATTTGATCCCAGTACATTTTCGCTGCCGTTTCTGCCATTTCATTTTCCTGATCAGAAAAAGTCATACCGTCAGCGAAAGCCATACTGCTTTGAAGGGCAATTCTTTTTATATATTTTTCGGAAGAGTCCTTGATGTAAGCTTCACCGTTTCCATCGGATAATGGAAGCTCCCATATACTGTCTCCATAGTAGTTTTCTATCTGTTTCTTCTGAGCGGTGAGAAAAACTTCAGCCTCTCCCAATGTCATGTAATCCTCACCTATGGCAACAAGATTCTTGTTATCTGATAACTGTAAGAATTTCCCGCCAATATTACCTGCTTTCTGGCATCCGGATAAAGAAAGAGCAGTAAGCAGCAGAAAAAATCCACCTATTCCTCTTTTCCGTTTCATTTGATATCACCGCCATTTTCTATTAATTGATGCAAAATCTGAAGTACTCCTTTGTCTTCCATGGAAGGAATGATCCTACCGGCTGCCAGACGGCATTCCGGCCTTGCATTTGCCACAGCACATCCAAATCTGCCTGCCATACGAATCATTCCCATATCATTCATATGATCACCAAAAGTAATAATTTCATCTTTTGAGACAGACAGTTTTTGAATCAGATATTCCAATGCAGATTCTTTGCTTACATGAGAAGCCATAAAATCCAGCCAGCATCGTCCGGCCAGCACTCCATGAAGTCGTTTTTCCCATTTCTGCAGAAGCAGTGACGTCTGTCCCACTATATCTGAATCATGGTACAGGGAGAATTTGATGACACCTTTCAGACTTCTCAAGTCTTCTGTCTGATGAATGGTAAAACGATATTCATCTCTCAGCAAATGGATGAACTCATCATCTGCATCCATGGTGGTGTAAGAACAATCCGCCGTGGTTACCAGAACAGTACATTCTTTCAGGCACATCGCATCGTCCAGGAGTTCCTGAAACAGATCGTCTCCCAGAGAACATGCCCTCATCAATTCGTCTATTCTGCCGGTAATAGCACCATTATCACATATAAAGTAGATCTGGTCAGCCACCGGTTCAAATAAGCGCTGAGTACTGTCCATATGTCTGCCTGTCGCCACTACCACAAAAATTCCTGCTTGTGTTAACTGACGAATTGCTTCAAAATACGCCGGATCCAATTGATTTGAACTTTCCGGAACAAGAGTTCCGTCCACATCCGTCGCAATCAGTCGAATCATTTACTTTCACCCGCCTGCATCTGTTCAAAATGATTCAGGAAACTCTTTACGTTCTCTGTAATATCTCCACGAAAAACAGCCGATCCTGCCACCAAAATGTTGGCTCCTGCCTCCATGATCTCATCAACATTTTTTACAGTCACACCGCCGTCTACCTCAATATCCGTATTAATACCTTTCTCATTCAGGTATCGACGAAGTTTCTGTATCTTTTCCGTTACATAGGGAATATAGCTTTGTCCGCCAAAACCAGGGTTTACAGACATAAGAAGAATCATGTCCGTCTGAGGTGCAATCCATTCCAGGCAATCCAGAGAAGTAGCAGGATTCAGAGCCACTCCTGCCCGACAGCCTAAACTATGAATTTTTTGGATGGTTCGATCGAGATGTGTACAGGCTTCTGCATGAACAGTCAGGATATCTGCACCAGCCTTTGCAAAGTCTTCTAAATAACGATCCGGATCTTCTATCATCAGATGGACATCAAAAATCATTTTTGAATTCTTTCTTAAACTCTGAATGACAGGCATTCCAAAGGAAATGCTGGGTACAAACGCACCATCCATAACATCCAAATGGATATAGCCCGCACCGGCACGCTCCGCTTCAGCCACCTGTTCACCGAGTCTGCAAAAATCAGCTGCCAAAATTGACGGGGATAATTCGTATTTCAACATAATCTATTCTCCTTACTCTGCCTTTGAATGGGCAGCAGTTTCTTTTGAGTGACATTCTGCCCGAAGTGCCATTTTGGCCGGACAGAAATATCCTTCTAGTACTTTCTTGTATTCTTTATCTCCTGATATAATTGAAGATAGTTTTCATAGCGAATGGGGGAAATCTGTCCATCTTCCACTGCGGATTTTATACCACACTCCCGTTCTCCCACATGAACACAGTCGGGAAAGCGGCACGAATCCTGAAACGATCCAAATTCAGGATAGTATTGGGATAATTCCCTTTCATCCTGAAGAAAAAGGCCCAGGGAAGTGAAACCAGGTGTATCCATTAAAAAAGTCTCTTTTTCCATATAAAACAATTCTGAATGTCTTGTCGTATGTTTTCCCCGCTGAATTTTCCGGCTGATCTCTCCTGTTTTCATCTCAGCCTGCGGATTCCAGGAATTCATCAGGGACGATTTTCCAACACCGGAAGGCCCAGCCATAACGGTTGTTTTTCCACGAAGAAGATCTCTCAGATCATCCAATCCATGGTTTTGATACACGCTGACCAATTTTACTGTATATCCTGCCGATTGGTAAATCCGGCAGTACTCGTCCGTCTCGTCTTCTTTCATCAGATCACATTTATTAAAGCAGATGATTGTGGGCAGATTCTGCTGTTCCATCATTACGAGAAAACGATCCAGCAAATTGAAATTGGGTTTCGGTGCCCTGGCTGCAAAAATCACAAGAGCCTGATCCACATTGGCAACCGCCGGACGAATCAGTTCATTTTTTCTGGGAAGAATTTCTGCAACGTTTCCCGTAAACGTATTCTCATCCAAAATATCCATTTCCACATTGTCTCCGACAAGAGGTTTCAGGTTTTGGTTTCGAAAAATACCCTTGGCCCTGCATTCATAAACATTGGCATGGCCATCATGAACATAATAAAAACCGCCGATTCCTTTGATTATTTTTCCCTGCATGTTTTCCCTTCTATAATCATTTTGTCTGACCCCTGAATACCATAAAAGGGCAAGGGATCTGTACGAATTATCACTAATAATTCTATCCTGCAAATTGGTTTCATCATTATCAACGGAAATACCTGTCACACTGCGGTGAAAAACCGGCTGGGACAGGTATTTCCATCTTTTCTTTGATCTGTTAAGAGTAAATCTTAGTCAGAAATATCACTAATCTGCCTTTGTTGGCTGGTCATCCGGATCACCGGAATCTTCATAGGTCTGCGAAGCTGGCTGAGTCGGTTCCGCTCCTTTACCAATGGTAATATCCACAGCCGTTCCCCTTTCTACAGATCTTCCTTCCGGGATAGACTGACCGATTACAAGGCCTTTGGAGCTCTCATCACTGTATTCCTCATCCACACTGCCAACTTTCAGCCCTGCCTCATTCAAAGCATCCTTGGCATCACTGAGAGAAGAGAAGCGCAGATCCGGTACAGTAGTCATAGAAGAACCTTCACTGACAACAAAGGATACTTCTGAGTTTTCTTCTACTTTTTTGCCGGCTTCCGTATTCTGTCGAATAACACGACCGGCGGAAACAGAATCACTGGATTCATAGGTAATCTTTCCTGCCTTAAGACCAGACTCTTCCAACCGATTGATGGCACTTGCTTCCGTTAAATTGACAATATTCGGAACCTTTACTTCTACCACTGCCGGTCCTTCACTGACAATCAGAATAACCGGCTGATTCACAGATGCAGGATTTCCCATAGAAGGATTTGCATCAATAACAAGGCCTTCCTCAATATCATCACTGTTCTGTTTTTCAATCTGACTGGAAACCTTAAGACCCACCGATTTAATCAGACTGGTCGCCTCTTCAATGGTTTTTCCTGCCAGATTATTGGGAACAACAGCAGTTTCATTTCCTACGCTTACCTTAATCGTTACGACAGTACCGATATCCAGCATCTTGCCTTCTTTAAATTCCTGTTCAAATACCTGACCCTCTTCATAAATATCAGAGGTACCTGTTTCAACTTTATACTTCAGGTTCATTCCTTTCAGAAGAGATACTGCTTCATCTTTTGTTTTACCCAACAAATTAATCATTGCCACCTGATCTTCCGATGACTCTAAGGTTTCGGCTGTTTCCTGAGTTTCTTTTGCATTCTGGGTAATACCGCAGCCTTTCAAAATAAGTACAGCTGCAATGATCACAATGATGATAGCCACACCAATACTGATACCGGTGATGATTTTCTCTATCTTTGAATGCTTATCCTCATCCTCCTCATCATAATCGTCATCGTAATCATCTTCATATTCATCATCATAATAACGGTTATCCCGATCCTGTTCCCACCGATCACTGCGGCGATCATCATAATGACGGTCATCATAACGGCGATCGTAATGATCGTCGTCATCGTATTCATCATCATAATCATCGTCATAATCATTATCATAATCATCATCCATGGATTCTGAGCTTTTCCTTTTGATTTCGTCGATATCTTCCCCGGTAAAGATCATGGTAGGTGAGTCGGAATTCAAAGAAGCGATCTTAACAAAATCTTCATTCGGCATGGTCAGAGATTTCTTCAGGTCATCAATCAATTCTGTTGCCGATGCATAACGCAGCTCCGGTTTTTTCTGAGTACATTTCAGAATGATTTTTTCCAAGCTGATGGGAATCAGAGGTTCATACTGTCTGGGCGGAACCATTTCTCCCTGAATATGAAGAAGGGCCACCGACACAGTGGAATCTCCTTCAAAAGGAACACGGCCGGTAAGCATCTCATAAAGCGTGATACCGAGAGAATAGATATCGCTCTTTTCATTACAGTAACCGCCTCTTGCCTGTTCCGGAGAAATATAATGAACACTGCCCATGGTATTGGAGCTGATGGTCTGCGTTGAGGCTGCTCTGGCAATTCCAAAGTCTGTTACCTTAACCTTTCCTTCCATGGAAATCATGATGTTCTGGGGTTTGATATCACGATGAACAATGTGCTGGTTATGGGCTGCCTCAATTCCCCGGGCAACCTGCATGGCAATTTCAATGGATTCTCTGATCTCCAGTTTCTTTTTTCGTTCAATATATTTTTTCAGAGTGATTCCTTCAATCAGTTCCATTACAATATAGTACACGCCCTGATCTTCTCCAACATCATAGACACTAACAATGTTTGGATGAGAAAGACAGGCAGCATTCTGTGCTTCCATACGGAACTTGGACACAAAATTCTGATCAGCACTAAACTCACTCTTTAATACTTTTATCGCTACAAACCGATTCAGTTTATGACACTTTGCTTTATATACATCAGACATACCGCCGGAACCAATCTTTCCGATGATTTCATAGCGGTTGCTTAAAAACATTCCTACTCTCAGCATACTTCCACCTCTTCTATTTCGGGATCAATGATGATAACGGAAAGATTGTCACGTCCACCATAGGCATTTCCTTTCTGAATTAAATGAAGTGCCGTTTCCTGACACGTTGTGCCGCGGCTCACCACGGCAAGAATTTCATCGTCAGAAATCATATTCGTCAAACCATCGGAACAAAGAAGAACTTTGTCTCCGCTTTGGAGTTCAACTTCAAAAAAATCCGCCGTTACTTCGTCTTTTACTCCGACGGCACGGGTTATTACATTTTTATTCTTATAAAACAATTCACTGTTTCTGTCCAGCTGTCCCTGGGCAATCATGGCTTCCACCCAGGAATGATCCTTAGTAATCTGACGAATTTTATCATTCACCACATACAGTCTGCTGTCACCTACATTAGCGACGTAGAGAACCTGGTTCAGAATGGTTGCGGCAACCAGAGTGGTTCCCATCCCCTGCAAATCTTCATAGCTGGAAGACTTTCTATATAATTCATCGTTCACCTTTTGAATGGCATTGCGAATCAGTGAAACAACCTCTCCGTCCTTTGACTGAGAGAGAAGTTCTGCCATCCGTTCCGCTGTATATCGGGAAGCAAAACCGCCGCCCTGATGACCGCCCATACCATCAGCCACCAGATAAAAATTCTCCAATATTCCCAACGGATTATCTGAGGCATAAACAAAATCCTGGTTGCTGGAACGAATTTGTCCAATATCCGAAACAGCATAACTATTCATGTTTATCTCCTCCTCTCCGCTTCATTTTGGGCAACTTTTCTCCGCAGCTGACCACATGCACTGTCAATATCTATGCCCATTCTTCTTCTAATAGTAACATTTATTCCGCTTTTTTCAAGACGTTTTTTAAAGTTCTCCACGTTGACCGGCAGCGATTCCCTGTAATCTCTCTCTTTAATTGGATTAATGGGAATCAGATTCACGTGACAGTTTTTCCCCTGAAGAAGGCCAGCCAATTCGTCGGCCTGATCCGGTCCATCGTTCACACCGTTCACCAAACTGTATTCATAACTAATGCGTCGGCCTGTCTGCCTGAAATAGAATTCGCAGGCATCGAGGCATTGCCGGATCGTATATCGATTGGCAATCGGCATCATGGTCCTGCGAAGCTCATCATTAGGTGCATGAAGAGATAGAACCAGCGTAACCTGAAGCTTTTCTTCCGCCAGAGCCATAATCTTTGGAACAAGTCCACAGGTAGAAACCGTAATATTTCTCTGACCAATGGCATCGCTCTTTTCGTCCGATAATATATGTATAAACTTCACAAGATTCTCCATATTATCCAGAGGTTCCCCTGTTCCCATGACTACCACATGGGAAATTCGTTCTCCGATATCTCTCTGAATATAGTAAATCTGTTCCAGCATTTCTGCAGCGCTGAGATTTCTTGCCAATCCATCTAAAGTGGAAGCACAAAACCGGCAGCCCATACGGCAGCCTACCTGAGAAGAAATGCATACACTGTTTCCATAGTGATAACGCATCAGAACACTTTCAATGATATAATTATCATCCAGTGCAAACGCATATTTTCTCGTTCCGTCGAGCTTTGAAATCTGACATTCTGCTTTCCGCAGCTGAGGAATATAAAAATTTTCTTCCAGCTGAGTTCGAAGAGCCAGGGAAAGATTCGTCATATCATGAAAAGAACATACTCTCTTTTTGTGAAGCCAGTCAAAAATCTGTCCGGAACGAAACTTTTTTTCTCCCATTTCAAGAATTGCCTGTTCAAGCTCTAGATATGTCATGGATTTGATATCACGTCGATCCATATTACTCCTCCTTTCGCTGAAATTTTGAAATATAAAATCCGTCACAGGGATGTACTCCGGGAAGCAGCTGAAGATGCCCCTCTGCTGTTGTACTTCCCTTCAGAGATTCCGGCAGCAATGCATCCAGGCTAACCGCCCGGAAGGGCAGATTTTCAAGAATCCACTGATAATTATCCTGGTTTTCTTCCTGGGTTACCGTACAGGTACTGAAAATCATATATCCGCCCGGACGTACATATCGGCTCACATTGGCAAGTATTTCCTTCTGAAGCGCAGCCAATTCCAGAATCTGCCCTTCCGATAGCCGATATCGGATTTCCGGCTTTCTGCCCAATACTCCAAGACCGGAACAAGGAAGATCTGCAACAACGAGATCCATTTTCTTCTCCCATTCCGGATGAAATTCTCTCGCATCCGCAACTTTAACATCCAAATTATCAAGGCGGGCACGCCTGCGGTTTTCTTCAATCTTTGCTGCTTTCTGGGGAGTAAGATCACAGGAAATCACATGACCGGATCCATTCAGTTCTTCTGCCAGATGAATACTTTTTCCTCCGGGAGCAGCGCAGACATCCAAAACATTCCAGCCATCCCCGGGTTCTGCAATAGTACCAACCATCATGGAACTGATATCCTGAATCTGAATCCAGCCATTCTTCATGGCATCCAATTCTTCCAGTTTATCGACATGCTCCATAATCCATCCATCATCCGGAAATGGCGCTTTACGAATCCGGACCTGCTGATTTCTAAGAGAATCCAAAATTGTTTTCTCATCTGCAAGATTTTTGTGGACACGAAAACTGAGAACACTTTTTTCTCCAATGGCCTTCATCATGGTTTCCGCCTTTTCCGTTCCAAAATCACGATACCAGCGTTCCGCAATCCAGTCAGGTACAGAACAGGATACAGGAATCGACTCTTCCGGCCAGTTCTCTTCTCTGGCCATTGCACGAAGGACACCATTGACAAAGCCCTTCAGTCCTTGCATGTGAAGCTTTCCGGTTAGTTTTACTGCTTCATTACATACAGCAGATGCAGGAACACGATCCATATAAAACAACTGGTAAGCACTCATTCTCATAAGAACACGAATGGCCGGTTTCATCCTTGACACAGAAACCTTTGATTTCTGATTTATTCTGAAATCCAACAGAATTTGCTTTTCCAGAGTTCCCTGAACGAGACAGATAATAAAACGGCGATCCTGACCAGTAAGCTCCGGATATTTTTCCCATGCATTCTGTAAAGCCAGATGACTCTTTTCTTCTTTTTCTTCCACATCATACAGAATATGGAATGCGATTTCTCTCGTATTCATATGTTAGTCTCTTTTCCGATTCATAAGCATCAAAAGACGCAGAAGCTGAAGCAGGGAGGCTGCAACACTGGCTACATAAGTCAAGGCGGCAGCTGACAACACTTTTTTTGCTTTCGATACTTCATCTCCGTATAAAATCCCCTGAGAATCCAGCAGCTTCAAAGCCCGGGAAGAAGCGTTGAACTCCACCGGCAATGTAATCACCTGGAATAAAAGAGCTCCCAGGAAGAGCAGTATTCCTGCCTGAAGAAGAATTCTGCTTGCAGATCCACTGATTAACAGCCCGATCAGAAACAAAGGCCAACTGAATTTGGCTCCCAGATTAGCCACCGGCACCAATGCACTTCGAATGGAGAGAGGTGCATAACCTTCCGCATGCTGTACGGCATGACCACACTCATGGGCTGCCACACCTATGGCTGCCAGACTGGTGGATCCGTATACGGAATCTGAAAGTCGAAGAATCCGATTTGACGGGTCAAAATGATCTGTCAAATCTCCGGAAACCCGCTGAATGGAAACATCATAAATTCCCTGAGAGTGCAGGATTCTGGAAGCCGCCTCCGCTCCCGTTAGGCCGCTGCAGCTTCTCTCACGGCTATATCTGGCAAAGGTAGTTTTAACTCTGGAAGAAGCAACGATAGAGAGAATTGCTCCAATAACAATAAGGATATACGTACTATCATAATAAAACATAATTACCTCCGGATTTTATTCTCCAAGGATCTCTCCGCACTCTACGGGATATCCACGAAGATATTCAGCTGCCGTCATTCTTCTTTTTCCTTCCGGCTGTACTTCACGAAGCCATAAAACTCCTTCGCCTGTCTGTATACCAAAACCATCGCGTTCTACGGAAACAACCTCACCAGGGCAGCCTTCATGGCCCTCCTTTACAACGGCAGACCAGATTTTCAAGCCTTTTCCCTGACGTTTTGTAAAAGCACTGGGCCAGGGATTCATTCCTCTCACCAATCGTTCCAGTTCAACTGCGGATTTTGTCCAATTAATTTCTCCCATGGATTTTTTGATCATGCCCACATAACAGGTTTCACCTGTCTGAGGAGTCGGAGTGATTCTGCCCTGCTCCAGACAATCCAGAGTCTCAATCAAAAGCTTTGCTCCTGCTTCACTCAGTTTATCAAACAGACTTCCGCCAGTTTCTTCATCATCAATGGAAACTTTACACTGAAGAAGCATATCACCGGTATCCAGCCCTTCATCCATCATCATTGTTGTGATCCCGGTTTCTTTCAAACCATCCAGCACAGCATACTGAATCGGAGCAGCGCCGCGATACATGGGCAGAAGGGAGGCATGAACATTAACACATCCATACACCGGAACATCCAAAACACTTTTTGTCAGGATCTGACCGAAAGCAACTACAACAATCACATCCGGTTTCTGATCGCGAAGAATCTGAACAAAAGACTCCTCTCTTACTTTTTCCGGCTGGAGAACAGGGAGCTGATGTCTGATTGCCGCCTCTTTCACCGGCGAATAAACAACACCTTTTCCTCGTCCTTTGGGACGATCCGGCTGGGTAACAACGGAAGTTACCTCAATCCCTTTCTCTACCATTGCATCCAATACCGGCACACTGAAATCCGGCGTTCCCATAAATATAGCTTTCACTAAATATCACCTCGTATTTTTATACAATTTTCCAAATAATCACACTTTGGATTTTAGTATACCGTAAATCTCTATTATAATCCAGACTGAAATAGAAATTTAACAATTAAGTCACAAAAATGAACAGCGAAATCAATGTAAACCTCTTCCAGCTGCTTCCGATACTTCTTAATATAGCAAAGAGACGGTATTCAAATGGATGTCTCTGAATACCGTCTCTTCTTATTCTATTATATTTTCATTGATTACTGATACAAGATTAAACCAGAGCAACAGTCTCTCTTGCAATAGCCAGCTCTTCGTTGGTAGGAAGCAGAACAACTTTAACTTTGGAATCTGCAGCAGAGATGATTCTCTTCTGACCACGAATATCGTTTGCTTCATCATCGATCTTAACACCCAGATAGCTCAGGCATTCGCAGATTTCTTTTCTGGTCTTCTTATCATTCTCACCCAGACCAGCGGTGAATGCGATGGCATCTACACCATTCATAGCTGCAGTGTAAGCACCGATGTACTTAACTACGCGGTAGATGTAAGCATCCATAGCAACTTTTGCCAGATGATTGCCGGCTTCCTTAGCAGCTTCAATATCACGGAAGTCACTGGAAACGCCGCCGCTCATACCAAGAACACCGGATTTCTTGTTCAGGATGTTCAGAACTTCATTTACAGTCAGGTTCTCTTTATTGCAGATAAACTGTACAACAGCAGGATCCACATCACCACTTCTGGTACCCATGATCAGACCTTCCAGCGGAGTCAGTCCCATACTGGTATCTACACACTTGCCGCCGATGGAAGCAGAGATGCTGGCACCATTACCCAGGTGGCAAACGATAACTTTTGCATTCTCAGGATCCAGTTCAGCAAATTTGATGGTCTCGCCGGAAACAAACATATGGCTGGTTCCGTGGAAACCGTATCTGCGGATGCTGTATTTCTCAAAATACTCATGGGGAATTGCATACATATAAGCTTTTTCAGGCATGGACATACCGAAGGTAGTATCAAATACAGCTACGTTGGGAGTACCAGGCATAGCAGCTTCACAAGCTTCAATACCCATCAGGTTAGCCGGGTTGTGGAGAGGTCCCAGATCGAAGCATTCACGGATTACTTCTTTTACCTGTTCATTTACAACGATAGACTGAGTGAATTTCATACCGCCGTGCAGTACACGATGTCCAATCGCATTGATTTCGCTGGTATCTTTGATTACGCCGTGTTCTGCATCAGTCAGAGCAGACATAACCAGTTCGATTGCTTCCTTATGAGAAGGCATATCCTTTTCTACCACATACTTGTCCTTGTTAACGGGCTGATGAGTCAGCATAGAACCATCAATACCGATTCTCTCGCAAAGACCTTTTGCGATAACGCTTTCATTCTCCATGTCAATCAGCTGGTATTTCAGAGAAGAACTTCCGCAGTTGATTACTAATACTTTCATGTTATTAAATCCTCCTGATCATGAAAATCATATCCAGTTTATTGTCTCTTCTTCAGACATATATTACTATCTTATTACGAATCTCTGTTTCTGTAAAGAGCCAAAAGCATATAATTATAATATAATATGATATAAGTGGTCAAAAAGACATGTGTTTCATTCCTGCATAAAAACACATAACTATCCGCTTTCTTTTGAAATAAGAATTTCCCAAAAGTCTTAAACTGAACTTTTTCCAATAAAATCCCTTCGAAGAGAATATACACATCCACAGTAATCCTGACGGTACATACCATATTTTTCTGACAGTTCTACAGACCGAACGTAACCATTTTTCTTCTTAAAATCCGATAACAAATACTTCTGACCATACTCTTCTGCAACTTTTTGACCTATCTCATTCAGTTTGTCGGCATTTTTCAAAGGACTAATGGAAAGAGTGGTTGTGAAAAAGTCAAAATCACCATTTTTTGCTGCCGTTGCTGCTGCTCGGAGTCTTTGTTCATAACAAAGAAAACATCTCTCTCCTCCCTCCGGTTCCTTTTCATAACCTCGAACAAGATGATAGAATTCTTCCGGATGATATTCTCCTTCCAAAAAGTGGATAGGATTAACCGCTGGAAATCTCCGAATCAGCTCTTCCTGTTCACGGGCCCGAAGATGATATTCTTCGTCAGGATAAATATTGGGATTGTAGTAGAAAATGGTTACTTCAAAAAAAGGGGTAAGCCGTTCCATAACAGCACTGCTGCAGGGACCGCAGCAGCTATGCAGGAGCAGGGACGGAGCTTTCTCCGTCCTGCAATACTGATTTATTATTTGTTCCATTTCACGTTGGTAATTTTTTCGATTCATCGATTCTCCCACTTATCACACACCTGGTTGATATCTTCCGTAAGACGGCGAACTTCTTTGTTAGGCCGTCCATCGAAGGAAGCAACAAGTGCTGTCAGTCTCTTTACTGCAGCCAGCAAAGTTTCAAAGAGACCGGTGCTCTTTGTTCTTTCACCACGAACCTTCACAGGAACAGGAACTCCCTGAGTTTCAACAATGCATTCACCGGTAATCAAATCGTAGCAGGTTCCGCTGAAGGGTGCGACAGCCAGCGGGAAACCATGCTCTTTCATCAGGCACTCTGCAAAACTTTCCGTAACCTTATCTTCCCCGTGATTTACAAATACAATACCAGGTTTTTTCTTAAATGAATTGATCCAGTCAAGAAGTCCTGCTTTATCCGCATGTCCGCTGATACCGGCAAGATATTCAATTTCAGCATTTACCTCGATATCCTCACCGAATAATTTTACCTGACTGGCACCTTCAAATATTGCACGTCCCAGAGTTCCTGTCGCCTGATATCCGGCAAACAGAATGGTAGATTCTTTTCTCCAGAGGTTATGCTTTAAATGATGACGAATCCGTCCGGCTTCGCACATACCGCTGGCAGAAAGAATGACTTTCGGCTCCGGATCAAAATTTATATTTCTTGATTCATCACTGGATACGGCTACTTCCAGTCCAGGGAAAAATATGGGATTTTTCCCTTCGTCCAGAATGGCACACATCTCTTCGTCAAAATAGCTGTGATCGCATTGAACAAATACACTGGTGGCTTCATTGGCCAAAGGAGAATCTACATAAACCTTAAAATGATCATGACCGGTTACCATATGCTGATCTTTAATCTGACGAATATAATACAAGAGTTCCTGGGTTCTTCCAACCGCAAAAGAAGGTATTACCACATTACCTCCCCGATCCAGGGTTTTCTGAATGACCTCTGCCAATTGGTTCACATACTGCTGGTTTCCAGGATTCTTTTCATGATACCGATCCCCGTATGTAGACTCAATAACGACATAATCCGCTTCTTCCACTTTCTGGGGATCTTTCAAAATGGGTTTGTCTTTATTTCCCACATCACCGGAGAAAACAATTTTCCTCTCCACATCTCCCTCTTTCAGCCACAGCTGAACACAGGAAGAGCCCAGCAAATGTCCAACATCTCCAAATTGAATATCCACACCCTCCAGTATTGTAAATCTCTTATTATAGGGATAAGGTACAAAGTGGCGAATCGTTCCTTCTGCATCTTCAATGGAATACATAGGTTCCACCGGTTTCTGCCCGGAACGCTGTCCTTTACGATTTTTCCATTCTGCTTCAAATTCCTGGATATGGGCGGAATCTCTCAGCATAATATTGCAGAGGTTGGTTGTTGCTTCCGTTGCATATATCTGACCATGAAATCCGTTCTTATATAATAAGGGCAATTTTCCAGAATGATCAATATGAGCATGCGTCAGAATCACACAATCCAGATCCGCCGGATTTACCGGAATCTCCTGATTCACAAATACATCCGACCCTTGTTCCATACCACAATCAATCAAGAAGCGGTGATCATTCACTTCCAGCATGGTACAGGATCCGGTTACTTCATGAGTAGCACCCAAAAACATTATTTTCATAGGCAAACCTCTTTTCCAAAATTCTCAGAATTTCTCCCGGCTTTTCTGCATTATATCACGGTTATTGTTATTTTTCTATAGATATGTCTATTCTATTTTCAATATTCACCTTTATTTCTGACAAATTGTTTTTTCTTTTTCATTTACAACATCCCTTTCATGATTTATACTAAAATCATGATTGCATTATCAATAGAAGATATTCGAGATTTTACTTCTAAACTCTTCTTAAAAGAAACCTTTGACAGCTTTGAATTAGTGGAAGCCGATTTTAATACAGATTTTAGTGTTAGCCTGGATGGACATCTGACGGAGCCTGAGAAAGGACAGTGCTATGCGGGATGGTCCAGAGTAAAACCACTAGCCTTTCAGGTTATAAAAGGCAACCGTCTTCCCCATCGTTTCCATATTGTACTTCGCTTAAGCGACTCCAATATGGCCAATACGATTAAGTCCACCGGTTTCTCCTATTCTGTCGAGGAAGTTGGAGGTCTTTATATTAATATCCAGTATCAAAGCAGAAAACTCACCGTGATAACAGGCTGTTCTTTCCAGACTTTCACCCTGGACCGGTCTCTGGAAAAAGAATGGGATCGGATTATGCAGCGTTTTCTTCGCCACCATAAAATCCCATTTTCCATTGAATAATTCCTCTTTGAATTCCAATTATCAGTAAAAGAATTCCGTTGCAAATATCTGACTCTTTATGTAAAAAAGAAAATCCGAAGCCATTGTACCAAAGATACAACAGCTTCGGATTTTATGTTATTTCCATTTTTTGTTCTTAGATCTCGTTTTTACCCTTTTTCCCGGAAATAGCTTCCTTTTTCTCTGCATCCAGGGCAAACCAGAATTCTACACCACCGTCCCGGTTAAGAACACCGCATCGGCCTTCATGGTTATTTATGATGGCCTTCACAATAGACAGACCAATACCGCTTCCTCCATAGCTTCTTGTTCTTGCTTTATCTACTTTATAGAATTTTTCCCATACATGGTCCAAATCTTCTTCCGGAATAGGATCACCGGTATTGTGTACGGATACCAAAATTTCCGTTCCTTTACAATAGGCTCTTACCGTTACCGTTCCTCCGGGACTTACATAATGGTAAGCATTGCTCATATAGTTCTGAATAACCTGTTCAATCATGAACTCATCCGCATAGATCGGAATCTCATCTGCCATATCCAGGACAAGTTTGCATTGATCATCTCGATTCAGCATCTTTGAAGACTGGGCAACACCGCGAATCACTTCCGAAAGATTAAATGTTTCTTTCGTCATCTGCATATGGCCAGATTCAATCTCATCCAGATTTAACAGACGTTTTACAATCAAATTCATCTTATGAGCTTCATCAATAATGACATCACAATAAAACTCCATGCTTTCCGGGTCTTCGCTGATGCCCTCTTTCAGACCTTCGGCATAACCCTGAACCAGAGCAATTGGTGTCTTCAGTTCATGAGAAACGTTAGACAGAAACAGTCTTCGCATCTCATCGATCCGCTCTTTTTCTTTCAGATCTTTTTCCAGCTGTGCATTGGCCGTCCGCAGTTCTTCAATGGCTTCCCTCAGATTATCTGACATATGATTCATACTTTCTCCAAGGATTCCAATTTCATTTTTTTGATTTCCCACATATCTGGCATCAAAATTCAATTCGGCCATTTGTTCTGAAATCTGAGATAATTCTTTGATGGGTTTTGTCAGACTTGCCGAAACAAGATAAACAAGAATTGCACCAAAAACAATGGCAATCACTCCCAGAAAAACGAGAAACTGATTTGACAATTCCGCGCTTTCCCGAATGCTCTCCAAAGGTGTCGTCATCACATAACCAACGTCTGCATATAAACCAATACAGTCCATCTGATAACTTCCCAATCTGGTATCATAAGACTTGTAAATCATGAAATCATTGGCACGATCATAAATCTCTGTAGCTACAGGGGAGTTTCCGTATATATATCCGATCAGCTTGCTTGTTTTTCCTCCCTGATTAATATCCGATGCATAAAGCACCTGAGGAACACTGTCCAGATTATTGAGAATCACAACATCAATATTACTGTTTTGTATCATTTTTTCCAAAAAAACCATGGACTCATCATCATAACCGGAATCGACATAACTCTTTATGGCCGTGATGGTTTCACAAATACGACTTTGCTTTTTTTGGATTGTAAATTTTTCAAGCTGTGTAGCATTAAGCAGACAGAGTGCAAAAATGACAGCAGTAAGAACACCTACTGTGATCATCGTAAATTTGAATCGAATGGAAACTCGGATTTTTTTTCTGTCCGATTTTTCCTTTCCGCTCTTCATACTGTCTCCTTTCTCCCGGAATCTCTTTCCGGTTTAATACCCTGCTTCCTATTCATTCGTTATTTCAAACTTATATCCCATACCCCACACAGTCTGAATATAAGCACCCTTGTCACCCATTTTATTTCTTAACTTTTTAACATGAGTGTCTATGGTTCGTGCGTCACCAAAATAATTATAATTCCAAACATTGTTCAAAATCACTTCCCGTGACAAAGCAATTCCCTGATTCTCCACAAAATAAGTAAGCAATTCAAACTCTTTATAACTAAGATCAAGACGTTCTCCATCAATCGTAACGATATGAGCAGACTTATTAATCTCAATTCCTCCTGCGGAAAGAATGTCCTGCTGGTTTCCACTGGCCCTCCGAAGAAGAGCCTCCACCCGGGCAACAAGGATCTTCGGGCTAAAAGGTTTCGTGATGTACTCATCCACGCCCAGCTCAAATCCCTTCAGTTCATCTCGTTCCTCTGATTTTGCTGTAAGCATAATAACAGGAACATTTGAATATTTTCGTATGGTTGCCAATGTCTCCCAACCATCCATCTTTGGCATCATTACATCCAGGATGACCAGATCCACCTTTTTTTCATTAAAAAACAGATCCACACATTCCTCTCCGTTACAAGCTTCCAATACCTGATAATCTTTTCGTGCTAAAAAGTCCTTAACCAGTTTTCTCATACGTGCTTCGTCGTCAGCAATGATTATTCTCTTTCTATCCATTTCTATTTCCTCCAGACATTCCTTCTGCATAATGAAATAGCCATTTGCCAAGAAAAAAACTCTATTCTTTATTTTATCAAAAGGATATGGGGTATACCATGCCTTTCACCGAATATTCATCAAGTATTCTCCGGTTATTCACATTTCCTTTTTTCAAAAATATCATTCATCCTTCTGTTGGGAATGATATTTTCTATCTCAAAGAAAATCCAGAAAGTGCCTTTGCCGCAGCGGATCGGGAATTAATAGGCTCCCATCGATTCTCTCATATCAAAAAGCTTTTCGCAAAAATGATAGGGAATAAAGCAGCCGCTTTGATATAATTTCATTACTTCCTCCCGGCTTGCCCAATGAGCTGTTTTTACCTCTTCCTTTTGAAGTGACAGTTCATCTTCCGAAAATTCCCTCTGAATCATCCACCAATCATCAAATCCATGCTCAAAAGAAAAAGAAAACTTCGGAATCTCATCTGATAAATCTACTTGGATTCCCAATTCTTCCCGAACTTCTCTTTCCGCAGCCTGACGACTGTCTTCCCCGGCCTGCACGCAGCCAGCTGCTGAAACATCCCATAAATTTGGCCAGCTTTTCTTCGAGGCCACCCGCTGCTGAATCATTAATTCATTTTTATGGTTAAAGATGCATACATGGACAATCAAATGATACTCTCCCGGATTCAGCTGTTCTCCTCTTTTCCGGCACACCTCGGTTTTTTTTCGCTCACGATCATAAATATCCCAGTACTCTTCCATGGTATCTTCCTCCTACCCATTTGCCATGCGTACTTCGAAATGAACTCCATAAAGAATTGCAATCGGTCCGCCATTCAAAGAGTTTTTTACGCTTTTGATCAAATCAAAGCAAAATAAAGCCCTTGTCCAAACAAAGGCTTTTTGATTTTTGTCTATTGGTCCCGCCAAACATAAAAAATCAGCAATCTTTTGTAGAAAAATGAGCAGATTTCGAATGTTTGCGTCGATTTTGACAGTGCGAAGCACAAAAAAATCGACGTTGGACTCATTTGTCGGGTAACTTTGTATCATGGAGTCAAATCCTTTTGACCCCGATATCATAATAGTATACCATAATAATAAGCGAATTCAAGGGATTCCAACCCTTTCATCAAAGATCCCTTTCCGGAACAGTATGATGGCAGATTGCTGTTCAGCTTTTATGATCTCTGCACCTGTCATGAGAACCAGGCTGCCTTTTGCAAGAGGAACGGCATACCGGATGGCGGTTCCCGCAAGAAGCGGCGCCAGCCCGCCGCACCGCTGTAGCCGTTTTGTACATACAGGTAATTTACACCGGTTTCCTTATCGACATAAATAATTCTCTTTTCCAGACCGGCGGAATGAACCTCTTTGTATATTACTTCAAAACGTTCTTTCATGTTATTTCTCTCCTTAACCAATGATTGCGCGGCTTTCGACCAATGCTCCAGCCAACATCAGAAAGAACCCGGCAATCAGCGTAAGTATCTCTGATTTGCTGATCGGGATTTCATGTATTTTTCTCGTGCTGGTTTTTCTTCCTTCCGTCATCACCAAATACTTCGTCGCAAGTGCACTTGTAATCAATAGCTGACCGTACATCTCCAATAATCCTGCGTTATGTACGATGTCAAAGGTTCGAAGGATTCTGTCAATGAGTGGGACGCTGTTTGGATTTGCGGTAAAGGACCATGTGCCGAGGGTAACAGCATTGAGCAAAATGAACACAAAAAAACCAATCCGGCCGTATGACCGATAGGCCTTTTCCCCTTCATTTCTTTTTGCGAACATACTGCCAACAATTACGAACACTACGGACAGCATGTTGTACAGGAAAATCTGCGCTGTACATAGGAAAAGGTTTTCGGATGTTTTGAAGTCAGAAATCCTGTTTTTGCCCAATAAAAGCCCTTCCGGCAGCAAAAAATAGCTCAGAATTGTGGTTCCGAAAAAGATGATGAAAAAGAGGATTGAGAGCCACAGTATTCTCTGTGCTACCTTGTCCGAAATCATTCCTTCTTTGAATTTCTGTACCATTGTCGTTCCTTTCTCATTTTCGTCATTCTTTTCCACTTGGTATTCTTTGCAAGAAATCCAAACAGTCTGAATTTAATCTTACCAACTGCTCTCTTGGTTCGACCTCGCTCTTCATTTGGTCCAGGATGCTTGCCAGAATCGGGGACGCAAGGGACAGGTCGCACAGTCCCATATGACCAATTCCGGCATAATAGATATTTTCGTAATTC
>JAQXIM010000039.1 GCA_029007785.1 Clostridiales bacterium
CCCATCAGCATCAACGAAGAAAAAATCAGCAGAATGGGGGTAAGAATGACTGCCACAAAGGCAATAATCATCTTGGTACGTATCTTCACTTCATCGCTCCTTATTTGAACCTGAGTTTTTTCATGGAAGAACTGCCGATCATCAGACAGGTGTCCTCTCCTCTCATGATCAGCTTCTGAGTATTTCCTTCCAAAGTACCGTTATAACGAACTCTTCCTCTTTCATTCAGAATCAGACAATCGGTATTGTTATATGCCACCACATAATTATTTCCGGCAAATTCCATATGAGTGTACTCGGCATCCAATTCCTGAGTGAACAGTACCGTTCCCGAAGTGTCACACACCCGGAGTTCTTTCTTTCCGCTTTCTCCCTGACAAACAAAGCCGACTCTTTCCTCACAGGAAAATACCTGGTAAAGCTCTGATTCCAGCTCCAGTTCTTCCACCAGACTGGGTTGGCTTTCGTTGCGGAGGGAGTAAAAACAGATTCGGTCATCACCAAAGGCACATACCGTTTTATCCGACAAATATTCTATCTGCGGGAACATGGT
The DNA here is from genome assembly GCA_029007785.1 of Clostridiales bacterium. Taxonomy (GTDB): domain Bacteria; phylum Bacillota; class Clostridia; order Lachnospirales; family Lachnospiraceae; genus UBA3305. Next base: position 554 of record JAQXIM010000039.1, read on the forward strand.
ATTTCCGAAATTGAAATATCCCACCATCCGACGGGATTCGCTCTTACCCACGTCAAAGTTATAGAATACCAGCTGATTCTGCATACTGCTTTGATCCAGATATACCACCGATGTTGCCAGGCCGGAACCGGAAGGAGATAGGGCAATATCCAGAGGATAACCATCTCCGGACAGTTTCGTCTTAATACGAATGTCCAGTTCTTTTCCCGTATTATCATAAAAAGTAATATAATTGACACTGCTGTCATCCAGTTCCAGTGCCAGAACACCATGGGCAGACACTGACAAATTCAGAATCTTGAGAGTGGTACTCACTTCGCTAAGTACACCATCCACCCCAAAAATCACCGCCGTCTGGGCTTGAATATCTGCAATTGCTCCATAATTATCCCGGATCACCACCTTGGGATTCATCATATGATATCCATAATTCCACAAGGTCTCTCCGCTCATATCCAGACAGGAGACTCCGTCTCCCGTTATCTTCAGCAGATTTCCGGCAAATTCCTCATAGGAAGCATCGGCGCTGACGATATCCGAATTTTCCCAGACAACATCATAACTCTTACACTGACGATTCCTCATCACTGCCTTATAAAAAGTAAACAACAATACGCCAATCAAAATAACAGCTGCAATCCGAATGATCCAGCGCATTCTTTTCTGACGTATGCTGTCATCTAAATCTTCCACTTCCTTTACCGTAAGATCGGAAAGAAATTTTGTCTTCAGTATTTTCTTTCGTTCCTGGCGCTCCAGGTTATTTTCTCCACCCATATTTTCTCCCATATTATGAGTTGTCCGACAAATGAGCCCAACGTCAATTTTTTCGTGCTTCGCACTCCCAAAATCGACACAAACGGACAGTACCGCACAATTCTACCTATAAATAATTCTTATTATACACGAAAAGCCCCTCTGTAGCATAAACATTTTATTAATTTTACACCAGGACCGTAAAATATTCAAACATCAGGTATTCTCTGCCGTTTCCCCGGAAAGAATCGGCAGACGGATGGCTTGTCCTTCTATAATATAGTTGGGATCGGAAATATGATTCCATTCACAGACCATATCTACCATATCCATGGTTCCATAATACTGAAGACAAATGGATGCCAGCGTTTCTCCATCACGGACATAATGGACAGAATATCCAGCCTCTGCATCTTCATCGGAAACGTTCCGGGATTCGGACCCTTCCCCTGTCTCTCCGCTTTCCCCGGAGTCCTGTAAGACCGTGGAATCCGCTCTGTCTTCTCCGTTCCGGACTTCTGCTGCATCTCCTGAAATCCCTTCACTTCCATTCCATGCTTCTGCTGCCTCCCCTGATATTCCTTCACTTCCGTTCCAGACTTCTGCTGCCTCCCCCGACATTACCGGACTTTCACTCTTCTTTGCCCAGTTTTGCTGCCAGATACCGCTTCCTGCTCCCAGCATCCATGCCAGCACCAGCACCGCTGCCGCCGTACTGGCAGAAGAAAGCCAGCCGCCTCTCCTTTCCTGCTGACTTTTCTTCTCGTCCGGATCTTTCCATCTCTCCTCCTTCTTTGTCCGGCTCTTTTCCGGATTCTTTCTTCTCTCTCCCGCAGGTTCTGTCTCCCCGACTACTCCTTTCGCTCCGAAAAATCCC
>JAQXIM010000040.1 GCA_029007785.1 Clostridiales bacterium
TGGGAGGATATTCCCCAGGATGGCCGCCGTTATACTCAGGCAGGGCAGACTTATCCGGAGCCCAGCCCCTATGATCGTTTGCTGTTGGATCGTCATCTTCGTTTTGTCGGTGATCCGGTTGCAATTGTGGCAGGTAAGGACGAGAAATGCGTGGACAAGGCGCTGCGTCTGATTAAGGTTACGTATCAGGTTCTGGAGCCGGTTCTTGATTTTCGAAAAGCAAAAGACAATAAGATTCTGGTGCATCCCGAGGATAACTGGGAGAGTCTCTGTCCGGTAGGGGCAGATAATAAAAGAAATCTTTGCGCCCATGATGAGTCGTCTCACGGGGATATTGACCAGGTTCTTTCGGAATGTGACGTGGTGATTGATCGGGTTTATCACACAAAGGCATGTCAGCAGACCATGATGGAAACTTTTCGGACTTTCTGTACTATTGATCCTTATGGGAGACTTCATGTAGTAAGTTCCACCCAGATTGTTTTCCACTGTCGGAGAATTATTTCCAATGCCCTTCATATCCCAAAATCTATGATCCGTGTTACAAAATCCAGAATCGGCGGAGGTTTTGGAGCGAAACAGTCTTCCATCAGCGAGGTTTATCCGGCTTTTGTTACATGGATGACAAAAAAACCGTCAAAGATTGTCTTTTCACGTTATGAAAGTATGATTGCCTCATCTCCTCGTCATGAAATGGAAATGCATGTTCGTCTGGGAGCTACCAAAGATGGAATTGTTCGAGGTATTGATCTCTACACTCTGTCAAATACCGGTGCGTATGGAGAGCATGGACCGACTACGGTTGGATTGTCCGGTCACAAATCGATTCCTTTGTATGGAAAGGCAGAAGCATTCCGGTTTGTCAGTGATGTTGTATATACGAATCAGATGTCGGCAGGTGCTTATCGTGGTTATGGTGCAACTCAGGGATTATTTGCTGTGGAATCAGCTGTTAATGAATTGGCTGCAAAGCTTGAAATGGATCCCATCCTTCTTCGTGAGAAGAATATTGTTCAGGAAGGGGACATCATGCCGGCATATTACGGACAGGTGAATACCAGCTGTGCTTTGGACCGCTGCCTTGCCCGGGTGAAGGAAATGATTCACTGGGATGAAAAAGTAAAAGTTCGCGATATGGGCAATGGAAAAGTCAGAAGTGTGGGAATGGGAATGGCCATGCAGGGATCCGGTATCTCCGGCGTGGACGTGGGAAGTGCCACCTTAAAGATTAATGATGATGGTTTCTATGTTCTCACCATCGGTGCTGCGGATATGGTAACCGGCTGCGATACGATATTGGCACAGATTGCTGCGGAAGTTCTGGAATGTCCCATTGATAATGTAAAAGTTTTCGGTGCCGACACGGATATTTCTCCCTATGATTCCGGTTCTTATGCATCCAGTACCACCTATGTTACAGGTAAGGCAGTGGAACAGTGTGCTTTGGAACTGAGAAAGCAGATTTGTCTGCTGGGAGCAAAGCTTCTCGATTGTTCCCGGGAAGAAGTGGAATTTGGAGGAGACTGCGTCAGAAGTTTTGATGGCAAGAGTGTTTCTTTGACGGATCTGGTGACCTCATCCATGTGCGGGAATGAGGTGGCTCTGGAAGTGACACGAACCAATACTTCACCGATATCCCCTCCTCCCTTTATGGTTGGAGCCGTGGAACTGGAAGTGGATCTGGCTACAGGTGAAGTGGAAGTCATTGAATTTGATGCTGCGGTGGACTGCGGTACTCCCGTCAATCCCAATTTGGCTCGGGTACAGGCAGAAGGCGGTATTCTTCAGGGAATCGGAATGACCTTGTCGGAAAACATCACTTATAATGAAAAGGGGCGGCTGGCAGAGAACTCCCTTATGCAGTATAAAATTCCCGCCAGGGTGGATATTGGACATATTCATGTGGAATTTGAAAGCAGTTATGAGAATGCAGGTCCCTTTGGCGCCAAGTCCATTGGAGAGGTTGTCATCAATACTCCCCTCCCGGCTATCGCCGATGCCATTTATCGTGCCACGGGGAAACGGTTCTATGAACTTCCGATTACCCCGGAACGGATTGTTATGGAATAACTCTGTGGAAGGGGAGGAAAAAATGAAAAGAAGCTATGGATGGCGCTGGCTGATTTATTTGCTGGGACTTCTGATTTTGGCTTTGGGAATTACTTTGAATACGAAAACCGGGTTTGGAGTATCACCCATTATTTCAGTGGCTTTCAGTGTATCCTGTATATGGAATCAGAAGCTGGGAGATATGACGTTCGCATTGTATGTGCTTTATGATGTCATTGAGATGGCAGTACACGTTGGGATCTGGATGCGAAGCCGGCGGTGCGGCAAACCTTATTCTTTGAAGAGCATGATTTGTTTTGATATTCTGCAGATTCCTCTCGGACTGGTATTCAGTCGTTTTATCAATGTATATTCAGCCATTTTGCCGGATTTTACGATCGATTTCCAGGGGCAGTTTTTGGG
>JAQXIM010000041.1 GCA_029007785.1 Clostridiales bacterium
CCGCAAAGGCCTGCTTCACCGGGCTTTTTCTGTTTTTCTTACAGACGGAAGCCATATGCTTCTTCATCGAAGAGCCAGAAACAAATACCATTCCGGCGGCCTTTGGACGAATGCCTGCTGTTCCCATCCCAGAGCCGGCGAACAACTGACAGACAGCATCCATCGCCGCATGAGAGAAGAGCTGGGGATTGACTGCCCCGCATCGGAGCTATTCCATTTCACTTACTTCCGAAAATTCCAGGATGATTTGTATGAATATGAGCTGGATCACGTTTTCCTGGGACACTTCTCCATGAATTCTTCCATTCCCTTTCAGCCGGAAGAAATTGAAGAAATCCGTTGGATAGAGTTCGACGAACTGGAGCAGGAAATTATGGATCATCCCGAACATTTCACAGCCTGGTTTATCACCGCTCTTCCCACGGTTCTGGAATATATCCGTACCAACCCTGCATAATACGAATCATTTTTCGTATATTTTCAAATCAGCATATTTCCAGAATGAAAACAGGACATCCTTTTCCGCCTTTCATCAGAAGGAGAAAAGAATGTCCTGTTTTATTATACGAAGCCGGATTTACCAGGTACGTGAATTCAGCTCTCTGAACTGGGCAACTGTGGGAACATGGGAGTTCAATCCGCCGTCCACATTAATGATCTGACCAGTCACATATTTGCTCTCATCCGAAGCAAAGAATACACACATATGGCCGATATCTTCCGGACAACCATACCGATTCACCATCAGGTTGCTGGAAAAGATATCCTTCAACGCCTGAGGCACACGAGCTTCATTTTCCGGCGTAATAATCAGTCCCGGTCTTACACAGTTGCATCGTATGTTCTTCTTACCATACTGGAGAGCCGTATACTGAGTCAGAATATCAACACCAGCCTTGGCACAGGCATAAGCTGTAGATCCCAGGTCGCCGGAGCAAGCCGCCATGGAACCGATATTTATAATGGATCCGCCTTCTTCGTTCTTTTCCATATAGGGCAGTACGCACTTGATGGCATAAAAGGTACCGCGGAGATCACTTTGAAGAATATCGTCCCACATTTCCAGAGTCAGCTCATCCACCCGACCGTCTTTCAGTTTCACATTTGCCGCATTATTTACCAGAATATCGATTTTTCCGTACTTCTCGGCAGTATCGGTAAACAGTCGTTCCACACTTTCCATATCCGTAATATCCATGAAATGGTAGGAGGCTTCTCCGCCTTCGCTCACGATTCTTTCAACAACAGCCTGTCCCTTTGATTCGCGGCGTCCACAGATCACAACCTTCGCACCCTCTGACGCAAACAGTCTGGCAATACCGATTCCGATTCCGCTGGTTGAACCGGTAACAATGGCTACTTTACCTTTTAATCTGTCCATGATAATCCTCCTTCAATATACTTTCATGAATGTTTTCAGCCATCACATTATGCGGCGGCTCATTTGTTTTTTTATTATAGACACCCAAAAATCAGAAATCAATTATTTTTTTTATCGAGGAAAAAGGTCTAAAGTTCTGCACATTATTACCTTTTTTGCGCATTTTTTTCGCCCATAAACTTTCTTTTATTAATCACATTGCGCCTATAGCTTTCTTTTAGTATTTTTTACCTTCCTTATGAGAATATACACAAAAAAACCTGCCCAACACCATATGTACTCGCTTACCGGACAAATACTGTTCCGTAAGGATATTCATATGAATAATCTGTTTGGGCAGGTTTTTTCATATTTCGTTTCGGCAGAAACGATTCATTTATTGATGTTCTTCAATGCAATTTTATCCCCTGTGTCTCTTGATTTTTCCTATCTGCTACAGCATCTTTTTGCGCTTCAGAATCAACATGGTAATCAAACAAATCAGAAGAGTCAGACCACAAATAATAATAAAACCATGGGGGGTGTGCGCCAGGGGCATCCACTCTTCCGACACATTCATTCCATATAAACCGGAAATAACGGTCGGTACAGCCATAACCAGAGTAATGGAAGTAAGATATTTCATTACATTATTCAGACGGTTATCTAAAATAGAAGAAAGCAGCTGTCTTGTGCCATCGATGATATCCCGGTATATACTCGTCATTTCGATTGCCTGTTTGTTCTCGATAATATCATCCTCAAGCAATTCCATATCTTCCGGATACTGGGGCAGTCGTTTATAGCGCTGGAGCCGTTCCAGCACGATTCCATTGGCTCGAAGAGACGTCGCAAAATAAACCAGCGTCGATTCCAGTTCATGAAGATCGATCAGATCCGAGTCTTCTGTATTTCCGCTGACACGTTCTTCAATCTCCGTTCTCTTCCGATCAATAACCCGCAGATAGCTCTGATAGAGCATGGCGGTACGATACAGAATCTGATATACAAAACGCATCTTTTTCTTTGTGCTGAACTCTCTGACCTTTCTTCCGATAAAATAATTCAGAATGGGAGTATTTTCATTACAAACTGTAATGATAACATCCTGAGTCAGCAAAATACCCAAAGGAATTGTCGTATATGCAGTTTTCTCGTGACGGATCTCCGGAGTGGGAATATCCACCAGAATCAGAGTATATCCCTCTTCCAGACTGATACGAGAACTCTCCTCTTCATCCAATGCGGCACGAATATCGGCAAAATCGATATCGAACATCTCTGCAACCCGATGGCCTTCTTCCTGTGTGGGGGCCGTCAGCTTAATCCAGATCCCATCTTCAAACTCATCCAATTCGCGTAGTACATGATTTTCTGTCTTATAAATATTCAGCATACGGTCCACCACCTCTTAATCTATTTTCTTTATTTAACTATATCAGTTTACCGCAAAAACATTGCTTTTTCCAGCCCTTCACCCAATTTTACTCTATTTTTACCTGGTATATAATAACTGAACTGCCAATCGTTCCCTTTGGAAACACTCATCAAATATGAAGGAATCTGCCAGATATTCCAGATTATCCTCCGAGTGTTCCACCTCCTTGGAATAAATTCTTGCATTGTCAATCCGATCCTCCAGGGAGAAGTTCCCCTTTTGATCTGCCCATCTTACGGCATCCATGTCACGAATCACAAGGAAACTGAATACAGCCAGCTGAGCCTTAGGAAGGAGCTGAAAATCGAATACAGATTTCATGAAATACCGGAATGTAAAATATACCAGAAGATGTTCATACTCGTACTCTCTTTTTCTGTACCAGTCACTGAACCCCTTCAGCATCCGAAGATTCTCTTCTTCCGTCTGTTCCTGATAGACCCGGTGAACCCTCGCAATGGCAGAACGCCATTCCTCATCCAGAATCTCCATTCCGTCCAGAATTCTTTTCCGTTCCATGAAATCGTCCTTCACCCTGCCATTTCCGGAGCAAAGCAAAGCTTTTCGATTTGCTCCGGCAATAGAATCCATTGAAACTGGCCGATTCCAGTTTCCTTCATTCATCTGTTCCTGAACTTCCTGGCAAAAACAGAGATAAAGAGCGGCCCGTTCTTCCACCGGTTTGCTTCGATCCTGCAAAATGGAAATAGCCTGATTCCTTGCCGATTCCAGCCAGCGGCCATGAAGTTCCTCTTCCTCATTCTCTTCGCCATCGTCAGAAAAACCTTCTTCCAAAACCGAATCGTCATAAGTACGCTCTTCCAAAGCCTCGTCTCCGGATTCCCCCTCTGCAGCAGCCTCGAATTCCTCTTCTTCAAAATCCCCCTCTGCAGCAGCCTCGAATTCCCCGTCAAAAGCATCCGGCAGTTCGATTTCTTCCAGAGTAATTTTCCCCGTTTGTTCGAACAAAATTCGCCCTGCTTCCTCGCAGGAAATCCCCAGACATTTTTCCCGCACATTTCCATATTCCAGAGTAAACCGAGGGTATTCCGTACAGATTTCACACAAAGAAGTCTCGCCCAATTCCTTGTAAATATCGCAGAGATTGCTCTCATTCAGGAAAGGACATCTTCCTCCCGTCTGGAGAACAAAACTATTCTCATCTCCGGAAGTCATATGAGATCGCAGGCGATCGCCAAAATCCCCCGGTAAATTCCGGTAATAGGCAAACGTCTCCTCGTCAATATCAATTTCCCACCCCACACAACAGCTGTCTTTGCAGCGTTCTGCAATGCAGGTGAAATCTTTATAATAAGATGGAATCCGCAAAATCACGATACCCTCTGTCCCCTTTCCTTATGTAATCCTTTGGCCTTGTCATATCCCTCAGTATCTGTTCCACAGACAGCTTCTTTTCTGCCTGAAACCTCTGTTTGGCAGGCAGCTTCTTTTTTCCTGAAACCTCTGTTTGGCAGGCAGCTTCTTTTTTCCTGAAATCTCTGTTTTGCAGGCAGCTTCTTTTTTCCTGAAATCTCTGTTTTGCAGGCAGCTTTTTTTCCTGAAATCTCTGTTTTGCAGGCAGCTTCTTTTTTTCCTGAAATCTCTGTTTTGCAGGCAGCTTCTTTTTTTCCTGAAATCTCTGTATTCCAAACAGGCATTTTTATGCCTGAAATACCTGACAAATGCTGTCATAGTGCAGGAAGATTCCCTGATCTGCCAGTGCTTTGATCTCTTCCCGGGTAGCCAACTGAAATCCCATGGCTTCTTCCTGCTGTATTTTTACATCCGATTCATCGAAATCCATGATAAAACGATACACATCCACAAAGTAGTTGTCTCCTTCTCCTGGATTTTCCCGATGATAAGTGAACTGATAGCCCCCCTCTGCTCCGATTACATCTAAACCGGTTTCTTCCCTGATTTCCCGGCAAACTGCCTCCAACGACTCTTCTCCGGCCTGAGCAGCCCCTCCGGAAACCTCCCACCAGCCCGGAGCCCAGGCTTTCGTCATAACACGGCGAGTGATCAAGTATTTTCCATCCGGACGCATAATCACACCCAGCACCGTCAGATGATATTCTCCATCCTGCAGATGCCAGTCGTTCTTTTTCATTGTTCTTCCTGTTTTCTTTTTGTCCTTATCATAAATATCCCAAAATTCCATTTTGTCTCCTTCTCTCTTTTTGCTTCTCATGTTTCATTTTCATGTTTGATTTCTGATAGTACAGCGGAAATTCGTTTCTTTTATACTGTTACTGACCTCTCTCCGGAAAACCCGGGGTCTTATCACAAATAATATAGCGGGGACGCCGTTTTGTTTCCATATAGATCTTTCCTACATATTCGCCGATGACGCCAAGACAAAGAAGCTGTATTCCACTCATCAGACATACCACGCACATGGTAGAAGCCCAGCCATCCACCGTGTTGCCCCGGACAGCTTCCACAAAGGCCCAGATTACCCCCAACAGACTGAAAACGGCCAGGATAAAGCCCAGTCCGGTAATCAGCCGCAGCGGCCGTATGCTGAGACTGGTGATTCCATCCATGGCCAATGCGATCATTTTCTTCAACGGATAGTGGGTAGTGCCGGCCATTCTTTCCTTTCTTGCATACTCCACCGTAGTGCTGGGAAACCCAACCAAAGGAACCAATCCCCTCAGGAACAGATTCACCTCCTGATAATCTGCCATTTCCTTAAGGCATCGGGAACTCATAAGGCGGTAATCGGCATGATTATAAACCACCTCTGCTCCCATCAGGGAAAGGAAACGATAAAAGCCCTGAGCTGTGATCCGTTTAAAGAAGGTATCCACCTCACGGCTGCTGCGGACACCGTATACTACCTCATTCCCCTGAGCCCAGGCATCCACCATTTTTTCAGCCGCTTCCACATCATCCTGTCCATCACAATCCATACTGATTGTGATATCGCAATGGTATTTTGCTTCCATTAAGCCTGCCAGAAGAGCATTCTGATGGCCTCGGTTCCGACTCTGACGAATTCCCAGAATCCGTGTTTCTTCATCTGCCATCTGACAGATCATCTCCCAGGTTCGATCCCGGCTTCCATCGTCCACATACAAAATTCTGCTGTCCTCATGAATCTTTCCCTTATTCACAAGAAGCTCCAGTTCCCCCAAAAATAAATCCTTGGTCACCGGAAGCACTGCCTCCTCATTATAGCAGGGAATTACCAAGTACAAGATAGGTTTCCTGTTTTTTATTCTGTCCATTCCGTTTCCTGTCCTTTCATCTCCCGGTACAACCGGAAATCACCGGCCTCCCCAATTTCTGCCAGCCATTCTTCCCTGAAGGCTTCCACATCCTTTCTCGGGTATTGATACTGTCCTCTATTGCTCTCAGGGAGAAAGTACACTGCATTCTTACCCAGAGTATCTTCCAAACATTCTTCCGGTGTCCTTGTTCCCAGATTACCTACGAGAAACATATCCAGATATTTGTGGTACACATCATTGGGAATCAGATACCAGGCTGCTGCGTTATCTAAAATATACACATCATGTCCCAAAGCCAGCTGTTCTTCCACTGCCTGTTCCGTTTCCAGATAATCCTCCCAGGAACTTTTTTGGAAAAAAATCCCTTCCAAATGGGACATTTCCCAGGATAATTGACTGTTGTAAAGACAGTACCCGGGAATTCCGATCAGAAAAGCCCCTGCCGCAGCGATCAGAGCAAAACGAGAGACCCATTGGCTCACTTTCCATTCCTGGATTCGTTTTCCCAGAGGAAAAACAAGCCACAGAAAAGGAATGGAACAGGTGATGACATGGTAATCATTGGCCAAAGGAATCAGATTCACACATCCAAATATGCCATACACCATAATCAACAATGCCTGTTTCCCTTCCACCGTCTTCCGGCGAAGAATCCCAAACGCAAGGCCGGCTGCAATAAGCAGAATCCAAAGGCATCCGGGAATTCTTCGTTCCCATCCATCGTTGAGAAATTCCAGAAAAGAGTAGTGAGCAGAGAAAGTAGAAATTCCTGTGACACAAAAATCCCAGAAATCTCCCCAGGCATGATGATACAGCAAATAGAACAGAACGGCAAAACAGGGAATCGAAGATCCAAGCATGCGGATTACCATCATTTTCAGCCGTTCTCCCCATCCTTTTTCATACCAGCCGCTGATCAGAAATACACTGATCCAGGAAGCTGCCGCCGCAAAACCACCGAAGGTCTGCTTGCTCATAATGGCAATTCCCGCCAGAGCCCCAAGACCAATCTGCCTTCCCGGATTGCTGTACCATTTCCACCCTTCCTCTTTCTCTGTAAAAACTGTTCCCTTCATATCATGATATAAGACGAACAAAAGACAGAACAGAATCAAGCAGCTATATTCGAAAAATACATTGTAATAAAAAAATCCCAGAAAAGCTGCGGGAAGAATCCAGCAGAACCATCCCTTTCCTCCCAGACGACAGCTCCCCTGATACAGAATCGTACCTATACCTGCAAACAGAACAGCTCCCATAAACCGCATCACCAGCAAGTGGCTGCCAAAAATTTTGAGGATTACGGCATTAATCATACAGGCTGCCGGAGTCTGAAGAAGATTGAAGTCCCGATAAGGAACCAACCCGTTGGCTATGTTATTGGCGAAGGTAAAATTCCAGATCTCGTCCACATTGGTATTATCACGAAAGAAGCCCAGAACAGCAGCAAAGAAAAGCAGACAGATAAAAACGGCCGGTTTCGGCCACTCCCCCCGGCAAAAATTCTGCTTGTTCCATTTCTGTTTCATTTTCATTCTTCTTGTCTCCATCCCATTTTCATTCCTATCCTTGCTGTATCCCCTCTTCACTTCCGTTAACAGTATAACTTTTCTTTATTCTTTATGCAACGAACTTAAAGCAAAAGCTTTCATAGAGCCAAACAAAAGCTTTCATAGAACTTGCAGCAAAAGCTTCCATAGAGCCTAAACAAAAGCTTTCATAGAACTTGCAGCAAAAGCTTCCATAGAGTAGGAAAAAGCCTGACGGAGATACTCCGCCAGGCTTCCCTCATCACATAGGATGAAATTGAGAGTTTAAAAGGAAAATACAAATTATCAGATTATTTGTCGTATTCACCATTGAAAAGATTACTTACCCATTCAGCAACGCTTTCTTCGTATACCGTGTAATCATAATCCATGGTGTACTCATAGTAAGCATAGCTTTCTTCCTTACCAGCAAACTTATAGGTATCGCCGACTGCCAGAGTCTTACCACCCTCATTGGGATCGTTGTAAGGGTTGGCAATGTAGTTCCATGCTACTACCTTAGTTACGGAGTGATCCGTCTCGCCCCACTCTTTGAACTTCCAGGACTGCAGTCCGGATGCTCTTACATGGTCAGCAATCCACTGTTCACTCTTGCCGGCTTTACGGAACAAATCACTGTATACCTTAATGGTATCCTGCTGTACGCCGGGGTTGTTTCCATCGGTCTCGCCGTTGAACATCCATACGGATACATTGTTGGCAATGATGTTGTTGATTTCTTCTTCGGTCCAGGAACCAAGAGAGCTGTTGGCCAGAGTTCCGTCGGTGCCGGTTACTGCGATATTGGCACCGAAGTTGCCATTGCACTCCAGGTAAGCGCCAATCAGGTCAGGTCTCTGACGAATTACGTCAGAACCGATGAGAGTACCCTGAGAGTTGCCTACGATGAGGATCTTATCCCGATCCAGGTTCCAGTTGGCAATACCATAATCCAGGACGCCTGCAATTTCCCTGGCTGCATTGGGAGTATCGGTAGAGTGTACATTTACTGCCATTACAACAGCTTCCGGATATTCTGCATGCCATTCGGTCATCATATTATCGTATACAGCGTTGCAGCCCAGGTTGTGTGCCGGTGCCAGAACACCTTCCACACTGGTATCGGTCAGTTCCCAGTAGCATACACCGCCGCCGCACTGATATACAACAACGGGATAAGCTTCCTTACGGTTTACATCATATCCTTCGGGATAAATAATCTGTACCGGTACTTTGCCTTCATTGTTTACCAGAGTGTAGCCTTTTGCTTCCCAGCCTACATCTACCATTACGGTCTGAACTTCTTCCAGACCGATTTTGATGGTATCCTGCCATACGGTGTCAGCCAGTTTATGTCCGGCTCCGTCGGTGGACATGATACCTTCGGTGATATCGGTTTCATTGATGCAAAGGATCAGATCCAGTTCTCTTCCCTGACAGGTCTTCTTAGCTGTGTTGGGATAAATGGTCTTGCCCAGAGCATCGGTGGTCTGCTCGGTACCGCAATAAATGTTTCCTTCCAGGTCAGCGTACCAGCCGGTGGTGTTCAGGGTACCGAAGGAATTACGGCTGCGATCCGTTACCTTATCGGATCCCTGATCAATATTCAGAAATACAGTCTTTCCAACCACATCCACGTCGGTAATTTTTACTTTACCAAACTGAGGATTGGCAGATCCGCGATCATACAGAGTAAAGGTTGCTGCTGCCAAAGTTTCTGCATCGGTGTCCTCTGCGAAGGTGATTTCTACGGTGCTTACTTTGTGTCCATAGAAGTTGGGTTCGGTGGTAGCCTGAATGCTGGTT